>NZ_JBMGPW010000004.1:0-260639 GCF_049060325.1 Vescimonas sanitatis
CCCCGCATTGGTTAACAACTCCAGGGCACGCTGTGCAGTTGCGTCTAATTCAATCAGTTTCATAGGCCCTCCTTATATTTTGTGGTGTCAGACGGTTGTCTGCATGTCCACATTATATAAAATGAGGCCCGCTTTGTTATTCCGAAGTTTTTGCGGAGAATCCTTGTTTTACAAGACTCTATGCAATGACTTCGGAATAACTATTTTCTCGGCATAATCCTGACAGGGGCTGCCGCCGCAGATAATGTCCACGGGCGGCAGCTCGTCCCCGCGCAGCTTCGTGATATCCCCATAGTGCAGCATCCCCGGCAGTCGTTCCGCTGTAACGCGGATGGGGAAAGCCTCGATCTCGCTGGCCCACAGGGGCACAACGCCGTTATGGATGGCCGCCAGCGGGAAGCCTCCTATTCCATCGAAAAGACTTCCCATGGTGATAACTCTCATTTCGCCGCGGCCACCACCGTCCGCGCCATACTGACCGCGCTCTGTGCCGTGTAGACAGCCGAGGAGATATTGGCCCGCGTGGTGGTATCCAGCCCGAACGCACCGGCGATACGGGGGATCTCTCCGGCAGAGAGCATAAGTCCCAGGCCCAGCAGCGCGTGATCCTTAAACACCATCAAGCCAGCTACAAGGATGGTGGCCTGCAAAAAAGCCGTGAGACACAGACCCACGACCTGCTTACACCACTGTATGAATCCGTCGCCATAGCCGCGCGGTACAGAGAACATATACAGACTGCCCACCGCGATCTGAATGAGTAAAATACCGCCGCGCTTAAGGTTGGCGAAGAAGACCTTAATGACCGCGTAGGCCATCAGCGCAAGGCAGAAGATGACCATAAGTCCGCTGGTTACCGGGCCAAAGCCCCGCAAAATGATTTGTCCGGAAGATGTCAGGCTCTCCACGGCGTTGAAATCCTCCAGCGCCGCTTTCGCCGCATCCCCGATGCTGGTCGTCCCAAAGCCGGTGATGCCTGCCGTCAGGTCGGCCTGCAGCGATACCGCCAGCTCATACAAACGCACCGGTACCTGTGTAAAAAGGGAGACCGCCAGAAAACCTTTCATGGCATTCAAAGCCGTTTCCTTGACATTACCGCGGCCACCGGAATATTCCACGCCGCACTCGAAGCAGGCTACCACCAGCCCTATGGCAAACAGCGCCCAGCCCAGATAGGAGAAAAACAATACCACGCTCTGTACCCAGCTCATGGCAAAGAGCTCGGCGCCCATGTTTCCCATCTCCGAAAAGAAATTGCCGAGAAAGCCCACGATCTGACCGTAGAACCAGTCCACGATCTGACCCAGCACCGTATCGGCTACAAAGTCCCAAATAAAAATAAGCTCTCACCTCCATAAACGCAGGAAGCACTCTGCCGTCAGCAGAGTGCTTCCTGTTATCGTATTATGTTGCAGGTCACAGTTCCATCTTAAAGCCGTAATCCTGCGCCCTGTCCTGTTCCACATCCTGTGCCACGTCATCCTCCTGCCGCTGCACCTTCGCCAAGACCATCAGCTGTCCAAGCCGGGAGGAAAATGCAGAGATGATCGCAGCCTTACGGCTCTCGTCCACATACTCACCGGCCTGATCCAAGATGTCCCGGATATCCTGCTCAACGCCCCTCAGCCTATCAAAGTCGATCCAGCCGAAAGAGGTCACCAGCTTGAGCTGTTCATGGTGCGTTTTTTTGAATGGTTTACACTCAATGGCACGGGCGGAGAGGATCTGGGGTGTCAGCTTATCGTACCCCAAGGAGGAGCCGCTATCGAAGATAGGTGCGGCGCCCAACCATTCCAGTGTATCTGCACTGCGGAGTAGTCCGAAGTTGTTCTGATGCCTGTCCTCGTTGGCGATAAGGTAGTCCAGCACGATCATCTGATCCACCGCGTGTTCCATACCCTCCACACCCAACGCCTCGCAGCAGTTCAGATAGTGGCGGTAGACCGATGTGTTGTTGTCCTTTTTCACGGACTGCATCACGCGCCACGCGCTGACAAGCTCCGTGTCCGGCGTAACGAAATCCTCACAGACACTGTAGGGCGTGTCATCATCCCAGAGCAGTGTATAGGGGACGTGGGGAATGCCCAGTCTCTCCGCCACCAGCGATGCGATCACCTCGTTGAACGGCTGCTGCATAAAGGGATTGCTTCCTGCTTTCAGAAGACACCGCTTCCCGTCGATGATCTTCCATCGCTTCTTCAGATAGCCATCCGACGTGTTGTCAGGGGAGCTGAAATCGAAATTCGCCGCGTCTGTGGCCTTGCCCAGCAGGACATCACCGATATCCTCTGAGAAGGGATTTTCGAAAAAGTTGATACGCTCCCACTGGAGGTCGCTGCCCCAGGGCCTGACCCAGTACTGGTCTGAGAGGCTCAGGCCAAAGCAGCGTGTCAGCAACACCTGCGTATTGGGCAGATTCAGTGTTTCCAGTGCCTTTCGCACACCGGAACGGCTGGCGGGAATGCAGCGGTCGATCCACCATGCATTGAGCGCGGCACGATCCACACCGTCCCGCCTTGAGGCTGTTGCCACAGGAAGATGCTCCGAACGATACACCGCGTCGATCCGCTGGATAGAACTTGTCACCTCATCCAGCTCCATATCGAGGACTGCGATGTTCTTGTGCATCAGCGTATACTGCATCGTGCCACCTCTTTTCTCAGTCATTTCCATGTTATTCTACCACGCTTTCTGCAAAAAGCCAACCGAAAAATGTTCAGACATCGCGGTCACACACCCACGATGTCCCAGATGTACAGCGGCGCCGTCAGCGTGAACACCAGGCAGGCAAACAGAATGGCCGGTGCCGTCCATTCAAACTGGCCCGTCTTTCGGTAGTCGAAGTACGAAGTACCCAGCTTCACAAAGAAGAAAATGGCGAGGATCATATCAATGGCAGGAAATACCACATTGTTGACAACGGTCTTGATCTGCCCTGATGCCGCCGCCCATGTACTCTCCACGGCTCCGGCAACATCGCCCCTGCCGGTGGCGTAGGCCGCCACGGAAAACAACCAGCAGAGCAGCGTCGCCGCACCGCAGACCAGCACTGCACGTTTCACATATCTCATAGCTTCCTCCTTCACATCGTCATTTCGCCCATAGTGGATGCGTCCTGGTTCTGCCGCAGCCTTGCCAGCTCCGCTCGGTAGTCACTGGCGAAGCCGTCCAGCACAGCGGGATGGCTGCCAATGAGGAAGGTATGGCGGTGTCCGCCGTCTTCAGGTATAAAGATGGCGCTGCTCCATCTCTTGTTCGTTTCGTGGTAGCGTCCGTCATAGGCGTGCAGCTGCAAGGTGTTGGCCAGCACATACCCTACACGCCTATAGCCGTACTGGTCAATGACGCTTTTGGCGCAGCCGTCCTTGAGATACATTCCGTCAAAGTCCCGATGGATCGCAAGCTCTATCGCCCCGGCACAGGCACAGTTGGTGCGAAAATTGGCACGCCACAGCTCCAGTTCGCCCCTGTCCCTTGCCTCCTTCGCCGTGTAGGGGTACATTGCCTCATTCGGCAGCATAGACCACATCTCCCTCCTCCAGATAGCATTCCAGCAGGGACGGGCAGCAGCCGCTATCCAGCAGCAGCTTCCGGATCGGCGCAGGCACGGCATCGAGGTCAAATTCCCTCACGTCCGAATCGCAGTCCTTGCAGCAGGGCATACGACAGGCGTCCAGCAGGGCAGACACAAGCTGCGATGCCGCGTCAAACAGTCCGGCCAGTGCGTCTGCCGTCTGTACCGCTGTCATCTCACGAGGCATAAGCAGCAGAAGGCTGTGCGTCATCTGGGCAGACAGATCTACGCCCGCCATGCCGCATTCTGCCAACTCACTGCCGGGGATGGTCAGGCCGGTCTTGTCCAGTGTCATTTCGTTCTTCATGATAGATCCTCCTCAAGTTCTCAAAGGTCGTTCCGGGATATGCACCAGTCGGCATATCTTCCCATCGCTGCTGTAATCGCCGAATATCGTCATCTGCGATGCAAAAACACGGGGGTCATAGTTGGTCATGATGTATTCCCGGTATATGTCATTTTTCTTCTTGGATTGGCTGTTGGGACGCTCCACTTCATAAATGAAAAAGTCCTCGTAGAGCCTGCGAATATAGTCGCAGTTGTTATAGGACACCATGGCGAAGCCCTTGTGCTGCGCCAGTACGTCATGGAGCCGTTGATGGTCACTGCGGGGAAACTCCACCGCGTAACGCTCCGCCTCATAATAGGGCGGGTCACAGTAGACCGTGGTCTGCGGGTCATTATGGGTGGTGATGATGCTCTCGAAATCCTTATTCTCCAGCGCTACATCCTTCAGGCGGTGAGAACACTCCCAAATATCCCGAAAAAACCGCTGTATATCGCAGGAGCTCACACCATAACTGTCGCCGTTGCCGTTATAGCTGTATCGCTGCAGCTTGTAGATAGCGGCGGCGCGGCGCACATCCGACAGCTCCGCACGGCTTTGCAGCAGCCGCTTGACCTCCTCCGCCTCCGGCGGTGGGAACATCTGCTCTGCCAGCTGCAGCTCCTCATCCAGATACAGCTGTGTGAAGTCCTCGCCCTGCAGCTGTCTGCGCAGCACATCAAATTCATCACGGGCATTGATGGGGAGAAAGCTCAGTTCTTTCGTCAGGGCCATAGGGCGGTGCTTGACGCAGAAAAGCAGGTTATACAGGTCGTGGTTCAGGTCGTTATATATTTGCAGGCACCCCTTCGGCACGGCGGTATTCAGCGTGATGATACCGCTGCCGCCAAACACATCCACCAGTGCTTTATAATGGATGGGCAAGAGCATCTGTATGGCCCACATAAGCTGTCCCTTACCGCCCATCCAAGGCATGAGCTTTATCAGGCTGTCACGCATCAAATTTCTCCAACGCACGCTCCAGTCCGGAGATAGCCGCGTCCAGTCCGCTGCGCATTTTCTGCAAGCCGCGGATGGTATCATAGACCTCCGCCGCCGTTTCCGCGAAGTAGTAGCCCCGCTGGTCTGCCGCGATGGGTACGGTGTCCTGCCGCAGACGGTTGACGCGCCGCCGCAGCTCGTTCCCGCTGATGCCCAGCACACGCTCCAATTCCCGGCTGCTGATCACATTTCTGCGCCCCTTAAATCCATTTTCCAGATACAGGGCGACGGTTTCCTTCGTCATTCTTGCACTCCCTTCCGGTGACCGTTCACCGAAAAGGGCGCAAAAAGAGGGATCGCCATCCCTTTTCGGAAAGCGGCCCCATTGTTGTTAAATTTTACTGCATGGTCATGTCCACGCCTTGCCGCGGTACTTGCAGCGGCTGTCCGTCCGGACGGCAGATATAGCCGTAGTCACTGAAAACTCCCTTATCCCGCCATAACAGCGCTGCGCCGTAGGCGTCCATATTCAGATACCGCATCAGCAGGTCACCATCCGGGTCTCCCACGATGACGGAGAGCTCCTCCCTCGCCAATCCCTCCAGAGAATAGAGCCCCGGCTCAAGGGCATATTCGCTCAGATGCTCTGCCAGTGCAAGCGCATCGTCCAGGCTTCTGATGTCCAGCTGACCGGCCACAGCCTTGAACTTTATCAGTTCGTTATTTCTGTCCAGTTCCTCCAGGCACTGTGCAAATCGGTTGATCTGCTCCATGCCGTCATAGGCCATATCCGTGAAGTGCCACATCTCCGGCATGGCGGCGTCGCACTCCTCCAGCCGCACCTCCTGCCAGCTGTCCACCTCCAGGCAGTCCAGTACGGCGTCCAGCTCCGCCTGCTTTGCGGGTAGGTACAACTTTACAGCACGGATGTCGCTGACACAGAGGAAATAGATCATATACGGCGGCTTTCGTGGCGGTCTGCCCAAGTTGGACGGGGCCTGCCGCAGCTCGGACTCCTGCATCACATAGCCGCGGGGCGTAAGTACGCCGCCCTCACCCTCACGCATCGATCTGCCGATCTTCTCGTAGTCCAGCATTTCCAATACGCTGTCCGGCACGGTTGCCAAAGCCGGAAGAAAATCGTTCTCCACGTAGAACTGTCCCAGTGCTGCATCGTCCGTGATCCCCGGCACCACATGACAGCAATCCACGCTGTATGCCAGATCCAGTACCCGCCGGAGCGTCAGATCACCGCCGTTGTTCTGATACAGATTGTTAAGCTCCATCTGCACCAGACCCTCGAAAGCCACGGCATCCACATCACCGAATGTACGGAGCTTCTCTGCCAGTGCGTTAAACTGGTACAAATCGTACCCATCAAGATGTGGGGCGAGAAATTCATATCGGCCCATGTCCTCCACCTGCCAATAGGGTTCTTGTCCAGCTGACAGACGCAGTCTGTCCATGGCATCCACCATTTCCCATGGCGTGGCGGGCAGCTCCAGCTCCGCGTGATTGCTGTTGTCGGGATTGCCCATGTATATGGAGATAATCTTTTTATCCAAGCTCCATCCCCCCACGGCGCTGTACGATGTCCTCACAGTTGTCCGGGTCTGCACCGGGTACATCCCAGCCGCACATGCTGCCGATCTTCATGGCCTCCTCCTGCGCAGGCGTCACGCCCCTCTTTCTGTTCTGCTCATCCGCGATACGGCGGTTCTCGCGGGCGTCACCGGTAGACCAATCGCTGGGGTAGTACCCGCTTTCGCCGCGTTTGATGCAGATAAGCTGTCCTGTGCCCGGCAGCAGCGTGAAGCACATCTCCGGCAGCTTTTCAAAGTGGGCGCAGAAGCGTTCCCGCTCCGTCTGGATGCTCCAACCGTGATCCTGCCACAGGTGCACATACAGCTCGCTGCCGCGTCCAACGGCGATCTCATGCTGCTCGAAACCCTCGCCCCAGCCGTCCGACGCCTGTCCTTCAATATATTCCTTCAGCGTGGTCAGCTCTGCCGCTGACAACTCGCCGCTGATCTGACATTCCGCGATACCCCACAGCTTGCCGTTTCGCCGCTCCACGTCGAAGGTAACGGAGCGCACCTTGTCGTTCACACTGTCCGGCGTATCGTACCAGTGCATGATGCCTCGGGTGGTCTCCTCCGGCATCCGATACTTCACCAGTGCGCTGCGGATATGATCCTCATACGCGGTCAGGTCGTGTCCGGTCAGCAGCTCCGGTTCTTCCTGCATATTGCCATACACATCCGGCTCATAAAGCTCGGCGGTAAGCGGCATATATAGCTTCGTCATTCTGAGCTCGGGCGGTAAAACGGTAAAGCTGTCCACGCCGGGGATGAGCACCAGCGTCCGTCCGTTGTCCCATTTCATATGAAACTGCCCGGCGTCGTCGATATAGTCCAGTTTCCCCGTCGTGCCAGCCTCCACCGGTGCATACGGATCCTGCATGGAGTCCAGCCGGATGCGTGTACCCACAGGGTACTGCTTCCGCAGGAACGTCAGCATCTCCCGATTTACGTTCATACTAAATTCCTCCCATCGTCTGTGTGTAGTCTTCCAGCTCACATGGGTTTTCCTCACCAAGAAAGTCAAACAGGATGTCATCTGCTGCCTTGCGGATAGCGGGATCGTCTGTCAGGACTTCATAGCGGAAACCTGAGGTACTAAAATATGGCAATTCCCTACGGATGCAGTCCAGGAAGGCGTCTGCATCGTCATAGAGGCTGTCATCGTCTCCCACGAAGGTCACCTTGCCGAAAATGCTTATAGTTATCTCACCTCCTTTCTCTCGCAGTACACCACAAAGCGCTGCCTCCCGCCGCTGGCGTAGGGGTGGCAGGTCAGAAGCGTCAGCAGGTCGCACCCCTGCTGTATCTTGATCTTATCTACCTCATGGGGCTGGATGATCTGAATGTCAGCTACGGTGTAGGTCAGCGTCTCCCATAAGTTGGTGAGCCTCACGGTATCGCCCGCCTGCAAGCGGTCGATATACCGGAAGTAGTCCGCACCGCGCCAGCCCCGGTGTCCGGCAATGACCTGGATCGTACCCTTGTCTGCGGCGTTGCGGTACCTCTCCTTGCCTGTCGGACGGAAAGACGCTAAAATATGACGATGACACCGTTTATCCTCGGGCATTTTGCGCTGCCACATTCACCGCTGAAAAAACTGTAACCTGTCCACCGCTTTTTGCAACTTACTGGATGAGAGCTCTTAAAGGAGGCCGTCATGGAGGACGAAAGAATCATTGATCTATACTGGCAGCGAAGTCAGGAGGCCATCTCCTGTACCGATGAAAAGTACGGCAGGCTTTGCATGAAAATTTCTCTCAATATCCTATCCAACGCGCAGGACGCGGAAGAATGCGTGTCTGATACATACATGGCCCTATGGAACAGCATTCCCCCACAGCGGCCAACGTGTTTTCAGGCTTTTGCGGCAGCCATTGTCAGAAATCTCAGCCTGATGAAGTTGCGGGAGCAGTACGCCCGGAAACGCGGCGGCGGTGAGTTTGATCTTGTATTGGACGAGCTGAAGGACACCATCGCTTCCGGTGATTCCGTGGAAGCGGAATGCGAGAGGAAGGAGTTTGCCGCGGCGGTCAATCAATTTCTTTGCACACTCTCAGCAGACGACCGAAATATCTTTGTGTGCCGCTACTGGTTCTTTGCTTCCATAGCGGACATTGCCTTGAGGTTCAAGTGTTCACAAAGCAAAGTAAAAACCTCACTTTTCCGAACCAGGCAGAAATTACGGCTATATTTATCTAAGGAGGGCTTGCTATGACATCGTTTGACTTTCTGTCCGGGTTCAACAATATTGATCCGAAATTTATACTGGATGCCATCGACCTGATGCAGACGGTTGAGGCATCTGATGCCGAAAAGGAGATTATGAACATGGAAAACTATACGATTCACAAAAAGAGACCTGTCAGAAGATCGGTACTGGTGGCGGCGGCTGTCATAGCGCTTTTGTGCGCCATGTGCGTGGGGGCCTACGCGGTGAATCTGTTTGGTATCAGAGACGCTGTGATGGGCAGCCAGATCGTTTCCGACAACTATGTGAACGGTGAATATGCAGGCAAAAAGCTGGCTGACGGAATGACCATCAGCATGCAGGGCTGCATCGGCTCCCCCGAATACGAGGCCTCCCGCGAGTTCAACGCCTTCTCCAGCTCCTACGAAGCAAACGGTTATAACGGAGATGCGCTGCACCAGCCTCTGGGGGACTGGGGCGAAGCCCTTGGGAGGGTCTACAACGGCCTTTACACGGAAACGCTGGTCAACAAGTTCCTTGAGATCAGCGAGAAATACGATCTCAAGCCGTGGGACGCTCTATACGAAGGCTCCGGATATACGAGCTTTTGCGAGATCATCGGCAGCGATGGCTTTTTGACGCTGGAAAGCCCGTCCCGGCAGGGCGTCCCCGACTATCGGGTATGGAACGACGGCTCCTTCTCCTACGGGGATGACTGGAGCACCGGCGGCGAGGAAGAAAGCTTCTGCACCGTTGCCATAAACCGCCGGGTGAAGGGAAGCATGAGCATCGACTGCCTTTCTCTGGATGACGCCCATGAATATCACGAGTGGTCGTATACCACCGCGCGCGGCGAGACAGTGTCTGTTTACTCCGGCAACCATCAGTTCATTGTCCTTTACAACGGCGAGAACGCATTTATCAGCCTGGTCTCTCAGCCGGGTGACTCTCTCGGCGATGACGAGATCAAAGCATATGTGGAAAGCGTTGATCTCTCTGCGCTGGATAAAATCGGTCATATCAACCTGCCGGCATAAGCCCGCCCCGATTGCGACAAACTGCTGGACAACCACCAAGGGAGGGACGGAAGTCCCTCCCTTGGTGGTTACTGGTCTTAGGTGGATCACAGCTTGGTTTTTGGATGTCGGTCAGGCTGCCGGTATTCTTGCAGGTGGAGTTCTTTGCTTCACGCACGGTCTTATCCAGCGTAGGATTGCCGGTCTGGTTCTTGGGGTAAACGGTGACATCGTAGTTCCATGCTGTGCCGTCCATGGTGGTCATGGGCAGGGACACGAAGAAGGGATTGCAGGTGGAGGTCACGTTTTCAGGGACGCGAGTCTCCACCACCAGATAAAGCCCCTGCTCCATATTGGAAGCGGAGGTGTGTCCGGTGGCATCCGTTTCGGTCATGGCAACACCGCCGTTCTTGGCAGCGGCCTCCAGCGCATTTTTCACGGTGGTGGCATTGGCAGTCAGCGCGGTGGACAGCTTGTTGTTGAGCACATCGCTGGTGAAGTAGTTGACGTCATCCTCAGTCTTGTGAGCGTCTGCGCCGGTCAGGCCGATGGCAGACAGCACGGCGTTGCTGCGTTCAGAGCCATCAAAGCCATACAGCACACCCACCGTGCGCTGACCGTCCAACACTTCATTGTTCATGGTGATGTCGGCCACGCGGAGGTATGTGAACTCTACGCCCTGAATGGCGTACTTGCTCAGCTTGTCGATAACCGCGTCGTCATGCAGGCCGGTGCTGACATAGGACCCAGTGTCCCATGCGCCCTCCGCACTGGCCGTGGTGATGTCGTACTTGTAGATGGAAAGGGATGCTTTCTTGCTGGTGTCAATGGTCGGCTCGGCAAATGCTGTGGTGATGAGGCTCAGAGCCATGATAGTGGCCATGAGCATGGCCAATAGGCGATGGATCTTTTTCATGTTCAGTTGTTCTCCTTGTTCATAATTTTTGAGTTGAGTTTTTCACTTTTTACGGGTATACTGGTGGTATCAATCCGAAGGAGGTGATTGCAGATGGTCTATACCGTGGAGCAAATCGCGCAGCGTATTTTGCCTGTTGCACAGAAGTACGGGCTGAAGGCGGTTTATCTGTTCGGTTCCTATGCCCGCGGCACGGCGACCGAATCCAGTGACATAGACCTTTTGATTGACACCTCGGGGACAAACATCAAGAGTCTCCTCTCGCTTTCCGCTGTGTACTGCGACTTGGAAGACGCGCTCCAAAAAAGCATTGACCTGATTACGGTAAGCTCGCTGGAGCAGCGGCCTCAAATGGAAAACGATGTACGCTTCCGTGATACGGTGCTGAAAGAAAGGGTGAATCTGTATGTTGCCGCCTGATGCCCAGCGATTGGCGCACGGAGGCTCTATGCGAGTTCTGTGAACAGCAGCTACAAGCCTTTCAGAATTGAACCATCAGCCTGCCGTTTTGCGGCGGGCTAATTTTTTGCAAAAATAAACACCCATGCAAAGCATGAGTGCTGCAAACAGGAAATAGGTTGTAAATCCCGTACCGCCTGTGAAGGGCAGGACGAAGCCTGCGTTGTTGCAGGCAGTGATGGTAATGTCTCGGTTATTGCTGTCCAACGTTCCTGTGAACAGCGGCTCGGTCATCAGGGTGTACCCCGCAGGTGCTTTTACTTCGGTAATACGGAATTGAACACCGATTTTAAGATTCTCCCACTTGGCGATGCCTATGTTGTCAGTGGTCACTCTGCCGACCTCCGCCCACGTCTCGCCGTCTGCGGAGGTCTCCAGCAGCAGCTCCGCACCGGCAAGAGGTGCGCCTGTGGCATCCAACTTGCGGACGGTAATGCTGCCTTTTGCCAACGCATTTGTCCGCTTGTGCGTAATGTTCAGTGCTGTGGCCGTAATGGTGATCTGATACTCGGTGTTGTCCACTACATAACCGCTGGGTGCGCTGATCTCCTGATAGCTGTACTTGCCCTGCGGCAAATCACCAAAAACCGCCTTACCGTCCGCGCCGGTGGTAGCGTCTGCCACCTTTTCCCCCGTGCTGTCGTATAGCCGGTAGGTCACGCCCGCCAGCGCCTTGCCTGTTTCGGCATCTACCTTATTGATGGTCAGGCTGCCTTTTGCCAGCGCGTTCGTCCGTTTCGCCGTAATATTCAACGCCGTGGCCGTAATGTTGATCTGATACTTAGTGCTGTCCACCACATAGCCAGAGAGAGCGCTGATCTCCTGATAGCTATACCTGCCCTGCAGCAAATCAGCAAGCACTGCCTTGCCGTCCGCGCCGGTGGTCACATCTGCCACCTTTTTCCCTGCGCTGTCGTACAGCCGGTAGGTCACGCCCGCCAGCGCCTTGCCGGTCTCCGCATCGACTTTGTTGATGGTCAGGCTGCCCTTCTCCTCCACAATGTTGACCTTAAAGTGTATATACGCCCACACGGGATCAGGCAGCGAGGTCAGCGCCGCACACGCCTGGTAGCCGCTGCCGTTGCTGGGTTCCAGCAGCACGGACTCCGTGCCCGCCACATCCAGCGAGTAGCCGTAGTCGCTGCTGATATAGCCGTTCAGCTGCGCCGCTGCGTCCTTTGTGGCCGTCACGGTCAGCGTGTTCCAGCTCTGATTGACCGTCACACCGCTGATATTGGTGCTGAAGTAATACTGCGACAGCACACCATTGGTATCGGTGGCTGTACCCACATACTGACTGCCGTCCCATGTCAGCGTAATAGCGTTGGCGTCCGAAAGCTGGTTACGGTACTTCACCGCGAAGCTGGGGATCTTGCCGTGGTTCATAATGCGGTCAATAATGATGTTGTACGCCACCGCCACGTCGTCGCCCGCATAATGGAACAGGTTGGCGCAGGTGGTATCATACAGCGCGTAGGGATACACCGGGCTGCGGTAGCCGCACACGAACTCCCACACCACCGCCTGCGTCGCCAGCTGCGCGCAGTCCGGGTGCATATTGAAGCCGTAATTGCCGCCATAACCGTAGGCCATAGCCAGCGTCACGGCATACCGCTGATTCCACGTCAAATCGCTCCACGATGTGGAGGAATACTGCAAATCACCGCTGGCGGAGCGCACCTCCGGCTCCATACAGTAGGCCGGGACAGTCTCCCCGGTGTCGTTCCGGGTGAAATACTTGAGCTTGTTGCTGGTGTACGGCCCCCACTGGGACACAGGCGTCTTGTCCTCGTGGTAGCGGTACTCGTTGCCGCTGCTGACGATGCCCGTGACCGTGGCGGCGTGGGCTGTCACAACGGACAATCCCATGACAGCCACCAGTAGGCACACCAGCGTCAACAGCTTAGGAATTGTTTTCTTCATGCTCGTCCTTTCTCCCAACGCAAAAGGCCGGCAGCATACGCTGTCGGCCTTTTGGTCGGGTATTCAGTTGGTTTATCCGTACAGCACCACCACGATGTATTCGTCCGATGCCGCATCGTAGCGGACGGTGCAGTTGAACCGCGCATACGCACTGACCGTTTCCGCGCCGTCCATAGCGGCAAGGCAGGCGAAGGTGGCGTCCACATTACCCCGCACCGCGGCGGTCAGTGCCGCCTGTCCACCGTTCTCCGCCAGCCATGCCACGCTGTCCGCCGTGCCGGGGAAGTAGCTGGAGTCGGCGGCGGTCATACTGGTGTCGATGGTCACGCCGTACTGCGCTCTTGCGTACTCGTTGCCTGCTTGAATAGCCTCCGCGATGGAGTAGATGTCCCCGCTGGCGGCAGGCTTCGGCGTGGGCGTAGGTTCGGGCGTAGGCGCAGGCGCAGGTTGTTCCTCCTGTTTCTCTGCCGGCTTCTGTGTAGGTGCCGGCGTGGGTGTGGAAGCAGGTGTATCCTCCGGCACAGGCGCGGGTGTTGCCGGCTCTTTCGGTGCAGCGGGTGCAAGATTCTTTTCCGCTTCTGCATCTGTAGGCGTATCCACCCGTTCGACAGGCAGCAGCGCATCCGCACTGTCCTCGGTTTTTTCCTCCTTCTGCGGCATTTCAGCCTTGTCCGCCGTCTTGTCCGCTACACCAGCCACACCTTGTGCTGCGCTCTGCACCGCCGCCACTGGCAGCATCGTCGATGTGGAGTTGTCCCTCGTCTGCCCGCAGGCCGTGAGCAGCAGGAGTGCCCCCATCATCAGTGTCATGATCCTCTTTTTCATGTGCGTTTCTCCTTTCGTGTTTTTGGTAGCACAAACAACTACCACACAACCATCCGTAAGTCAACGGAAAGATCTACAATGACCTATTACGGTGGGAGGCCCTCTGGCACAAGCCGTTCCCATGCTCATATCATGCCCTCTATTTCCATGTGAGGCACTTCTTCCCACGCCATGTTCTGCCGCTGGACATCCAGATCATAGGCCGTACAGTAGCAGTTATAATCTCCGGGGGACGGATTGCAGCGCAGGCAGTAGCGGTAATGCTCGGTTTCCACGATGTAACCGTAGTTTTGTGTCCAGCCGCCGTCGATTTTGCCGCCGTGATCATAACAGAAACGCTCCATAGCAAAGCGGCTTTTCAGCACACTCTCCCGCAGCGTGTCCACGACCTCCTGCAGCTCCAGCTTGAATGCGGGGCTGTTCAGCTCCTCCGGGCCACGGGGCCACCATGTATGCCAGAACTCGTTGCCGCTGCGCCCGAAGTCCATGCGGACGTGGCCAACGGTACCCAGCCGCTTATCTTCTTCGGGGTGCGGGGTATAAAATAAGCCCGCCTCCTCCGGGCGGGCAGGGCGGATATGAAATTGCGTTGCATCTTTCAAGGTTAAGATCTCCTTTCGGTGTAGAATTTGGCTTTACACATTTTTGAGGGTGTGCTATGATGTGGCAAACAAATCGGAAGTTGGAGGGATAGATTTCTATGATTATCAGATATGCAGAAGAGAAAAATTTTATAGAATTGCGACAGTTTTATGACGGTATGTGTAAAGTTTTGAGCGAAAAAGATTTTCTGCCGGAGGGAGATAAAGGTGGTTTCCCTCCAGATGAAATGATCAAAGATGCAATCAAAGAGAGAAATCAGTTTATCGGTATTGAAGATGGTCGAATTGTTGCGGCGTATATTATGAATCATGATCGTGATGAGGCGTATCACGCAGTTAAATGGCTTATTGATGCAAATGATAACGAGACAGTAGTTCTTCATGCCTTGCGTGTCCTTCCGGAATATGGAGGTCGTGGATACTCGAAGCAGTTAGTTCAACACGCAATAGACACAGCAAGGGAAAGAAACCTTAAATCAATTCGTCTTGATTGCATAGAGGGAAATGATATTCCACAGAAAATGTATATGTCGTTTGGATTTAAGTATGTGGATACGGTTGAAATCACATATGTTGATATTGGGGTACCGAGGAAGTTCCTCTTATATGAGTTTGTACTCTAATCAAGACATAATAACAGTTATATCTTGAACATTGTACAAACAAATTCCCGTTTGTCTGCCTACCAAGCGGCTCGTTCCAAATGGATCGAGCCGCTTTTGCTTACATCATCCTCTGCCCCTGTGTCTGCTCCGGGAAGGGCGGGTCCAAGCGCCGCAGCAGGCCGAACTCCGTTTTTGTCACGCAGTCGTTTTCCATGCAGTCCTGACCGTATTTCTCAAAATCCATGTAGCCGTCCAGCTCATAGATGGCCTCATCATCCAGCCCCAGCGTTTCCTGCAATCGCTGCTGCCCGTAACCATAGGCATCCTCCGTGATGCGCTGGTAGTTGTCCAGATCTCGCAGGAGCTCACAGGCTCCGCGCAGCGTATCCGGCCGCTCGGCCTCCAGCACGGCAGCGTAGGTCAGGAGCATCCCGTCCTGCTGCCAGATGTCCTCCAAGGCTTCGGCAAAATCGTTGTAATCCTCCACGGCGGGGCAATCCGTATCGCGGATCAGCTCACCGATGTAAGGCACCTTGAAGCGAATATCACAGAGCATGGCATCCGCGAAAACATCAATATCGAGGTAATCCTTCACCGCGTCGAGGTATTCCTCATCAGCGGGGAGGACGAGGGTGTAGTCCGGCTTTCCATCGACGCGCAGCGTCATGCGGAGCATTTCATCCCTGCTCTCATCCCGCCAAGGCTCTGCCGGCGAAAGATAGCTGCGGTCGATCCCCATATCCGGCGTCAGCAAGCTGCGGGCGTTGGGGACAAAGGCACTGTACCGGGCATAATCCGCTCCCTGCGTATCAACAAGGATGCCATCATTTCGGCCTACTCCCAATACAAGGAAACCATACCTCATCCCGTCATCATAGTGAAGCGAAGCCCTGGCCTCTCTGATGAACGGATATTTCTCCAGCATCGACCGGCAGAACTGGTCAAACTCTGCGGTGGAAAGTTCGACCACCTTCTCCACCACGCAAGCCTCCACCTCTAGCGCGACCTGCTTGCAGCGAAAATCTGCTTTAAGTATCATTCTTCTGCCTCCTCTCGATTTTCTCCATATCTGTCCGCAGGCAAGTCCCATCCCGATGCCAGCAGATGACACCGTGGGCGGGGTACGGGCATCCGCGGCATCGTTCGTTCTCAGTGCAAAACACCGGCTCCGGCGGCGTCGGCACAAATGCCGTGCAGGTGCGTTTGTCTACACTGCGTCTGATCCCATCGATCATGTTTTCCTCCGACTTTTGTCCATAAAATGCAAAAAGGACGAAGTCTGACCCTTCAAACTTCGTCCCGTGACATTCTGTATTACATTATTACATTGTCTGTTCCATCGCGTCTTCCTGCTGCCGGATGCGCTCGGCCAAATCCGGCACACAATCCTCGATCTGCTGCTGTACGCTTCGGATCACCTTTTCCTGTTCGGCGGTGAGGTCGAAAAAATCACCGTCTACAGAGTCGGCGCAGCAGCGGTAGATCTCTGTCATCTGCTCTGGGCTGAAAAGCTGCTCCTTGTGGATGAGGCCGCTTCGTATGGCAAAATTTTGCTTGGCTCCGTTATAGTTCTCCATGAAATAGTGTCCGTGGGATAAGCCCGTGCGGTCATAGTCCCAATCCCATGTAACGAATTGGACGCCGTGTTTGCTATGTGTTCCCGCCAGCACTGTGCCGTTGAAGTCGGTAAGGATTCGGTAATCGCCCTCCAGCCCGCTGGCTTTGAGCTGCGGGGCAGTCTCCATAGCATTCATGTACTCCAGTGTCCGAGCCGCGATGTCTTCGGCACGGATGAGGGCTTCCTCCGCCTGGGGCGTGGACACATCCTCCCGCCGATAGAACACACTGCCCTTGCCGGTGATGTGGCAGAGAGGTGTGCCATTCCATTGAACAGGTATCTGCGAGTTCTCCAGAGGCTGGGTTTCAAAGCCTGCACGGTGCAGGCACGCACAGACTTCCTCAAGGTAGCGGAGCTGCTGTTTTGCGTTGTGGTCATTCATGTTGTGATCCTCCTTGCTTTGTAAATGAAAAAAGCGCCGGCTCGATGGTTCTACGAAACCAACAAGCCGACGCTCTGCCCCCATATTTATGTCGTGTTATGCGATTCTATAGGCAGAATGAATCCACCTCGCTCTTACCATCCGAATCTGTCCGAAGTATGCACAGCGTGAATCCTCCCAAATTGGGTTCAGTTTCTTTGGCGAGGGCAAGTATTTCCTCCGATATCTCTTTGGATGTCAAGCAGAACGATCCGACCGCATTGCAGAGAACAATAAACTTCTTATACTTGCAGAATAACTCTTTGTATTTGTGGTACTTATTCACAATTCTTTCGGAGTACATTTTGTATCTCTCCGAAAGGTCGACGAGGCTCTCTCCAACCGCCACCGCTTCGCCCAAATCGAAGTATGAGTAGTTTTCAGCTTTTCCGCCATGTACTTTTTTCGCATTTTCCCGAATATCCGCCGCAGTGCGTCCTTTCCCAAAATTTTCTTTTGAGATTCTCCGCATGACAGACTCGCTTTCGGTTGTCAGTCGTGTAACTTCAATGCCAATTTCACCGGAATTTCCGAGCACGAAATCCGGCCGCTCAATTTTAAGAATTTTCGTGCTCCTGAGTTCCTTATAGTGCGAGGACAAGTCGAATAGAACCGCATATTCTTCTCGAGCTTTCATATCATCGGACAATCTATCTTCTTCCAAAAACTGACACAAATATTCGCCAAAAGTGCGGTAATCGCGTGCGCTCAAATTGTGCGCATACCCGCAGAGAGACAGTTTGTCGAACACATACTCGGCTCCGTCTATGTTGACTGATTCTCGTGCTGCGTCAAAGGTATCGTAATCAAATGACTGGAGTGATGCAACGGTTTTCGCAAGTTGTTCGAGCGTAGCATCTCGATGCATTTGCTTTTCGTTCATAATGTCCCCTCTCCCATAACACGGATGCGAACCATTCGGGGGCGAATTCCCCCAAATATACCAAAATTCGCCGGAAACGCTCGGTTCGCATCCACACAAATTTTCTCAAAAAGTTGCAAAAAAGCTGTGAAATATGAAATTTCACAGCTTTTCGTGGTGGACCTGAAGGGATTCGAACCCTCGACCTCTCGGATGCGAACGAATTAAAAGCTCTGATTTGTATTGATTTTCAAACATTTCCAGCGCTTTCGGCTGGAATGTAAATGGTCTTGTGGCCTCTTTTTCCCGTTGTAACCATGTGTCCCGGAAGCGTATGTGGTACGTGTTGTGGTCACAGGAGATGTGCGTCGATATCATCTAAACGAGGTGGTAATCTACATACGCCTATGATAGACCAAGTGAGGAAAATCGTCAACCGCTTTCTTTGGCAGGGGCAGTGCAGGGAATGGGATGCAATAGACAAAGAGAAACGTCTGAAGACGACGAGTATGGTTAGCCGCCATCTTGTTTAAAACAATTAATCTAAAAGAGAAAGCTATAATTGGATAACTTCTTCCCTTTTAATACTGCAGATATTTGAACACGAGGTCGGTTCTTTCGAAGTATTTCATCAGAATCACAGCAAAGATAAGCACCACACACTCGGCAATGATGCAGGTGTACCAGTTGACGCTCTCGCCAGCCAAGATGGGCAGTCATCGGAGGGTGAGCGTATTAAAGGCCAACACACGGAAGATGCAAGTGTGCTGCCATTTATATTTATTACAAAAACATAAAACTCGGTCGCTGATTATACCGTGTGTATAGAGCTGTGTTTTTTAAAATTAAGACCGGGGCAACTACCTATGCTAACGAAAAGACTGCTGTAGAGCATCGAGAAATGTAACGACGAGTTACCTCGAACTCAAAAAATCCAAGTGCCCAAAATCTCCATCAGCCAGTGTGGGAAAACACAACCACAGATGCCACACGGCACGGTAAAGCAAAAGAGAAAAAGAACAGAAAATGCCGGACCCTATCTCTTGTGAAAACGAAGTGAGATCTGTGGGCACTATTGGTGCGGAACAAACACAATAGCCTATCTATCATTTCGATGGCTTTCGGGAACTGCTGGAGGTGCCGTGCACTTGACTACACATGGTTTCTATGCTATACTCATCGAGGCCAGCTTATGTGTACCGGTCTGCCGCCTGCGTCCGGCGGCTGAAACACAGAAAGATAAGGAGAGTTTTCAACATGAGTAAATCCCAGCAGAATTATCTGGATCAGGTGGCCCAGCGGCTTCACCTGACAGCAGACGCGCAGAGCGGCATTCTCTTTGGGATGCAGGGCGGCCTGCATATGATGCTGATGCGCAGCACCAGCAACCAGAATTTTGTTTCTCTTGTTTTTTCCCTGACTCACAGCGGACAGGAGCCGGATGCGGCGGAAATCAAGGCTTTTGTCAAGAGCAACAAGCTGATTGTAAACTACTCCATTCGCCGCAGCCGGGTGGAATTTATCCTGAAGCCCCGATTCGGCAGCTTTAAGCAAATTGACCAGCTGGAGCAGGTCACGGGCGAGGTGGTATCCCTCCTGCGCACCGGCGGCTACCAGAGCTGCTGCCAAAATTGCGGGCAGACGGCGGACACGGATGCATGCATCATGGCAGGGGTTCCGTCCCTGCTGTGTGACAGCTGCTATCAGCAGCTGGGCCATAATCAGGAACAGATTCAGCAGGAATCTGCCGGCAAGCCGGAGAATGTGCTGGCCGGTGTGGTGGGCGCTCTACTGGGATGCCTGCTGGGCGTGGGCTGCATTGTGCTGCTGGGACAGCTGGGCTATGTAGCGGCTTTGTCTGGCATTGTGCTGGCTGTCTGCACGCTGAAGGGATATGAGCTTCTGGGCGGGCGTCTGTCCACCAAGGGAATTGTGATTGCCTGTGTGCTGATGCTGGCAATGACCTATGTGGGCTATCGGCTGGATTGGGCCATTACTGTTGCCAAGTATTTTGAGGCCAGTCTGACAGATTCCTATCGGGCTATCCCCTACCTCATTGACGAAGAAATTCTGGACGGCGGCGTTTATACCGGTGAGCTTATCAAGCTGTATGCCTTCACACTGATCGGCGCAATCCCCACCATCATCAGCTCCGTAAAGAACCGGAAGATGGCCAAGGTGACTTATCGCATGCAGAGCCAGAGAGCTGTGAACAGCACTCCGGAGTTCTGATTCTGGGCAGACAAGCGAAAGATTTTAAAAAGATCAGGTGCAGCTTCAAAAGAAGCTGCACCTATAAACTGAAAGTAGACACTCACAAAATACCGGGTTGTCGTAAAACAGTAAAATCAAAAAATGGTGAAAACCTTGTGTTTGCAAGGGGCGGCGTGACGAAAGTCACGCCGTTTTCTTTTTCATCAGCTCATTCAGAGGAATGCAAAAGCCCCGCTTCAACTCGTTGTATCTGACATGACCGTTCTGAAAAGCATGGGAAAGCAATGGGAATGGACATTGCTGCCGGATACCTTCAATAACGAAATTATTGCGCACAGCGTTTCCCCGATTGCAGGGGATAACAAGCCCCATTATCAGAAAATGAAAGCCGATGCGGAAGCCGGAGATCCCGAAGCCATCCGGCGATATGAAGCCACCCTTGCCAAGCGCAGAGATGAGTACCACAAAAAGAAATCAAGACAGGAGGAAGTACCAGCATGAAGGAATTGAAGCCAAGAATCCACGAAAACGGCATCGACTACATTCTCGTAGGCGATTACTATGTGCCGGACTGGAAGCTGCCGGAGGAACACCGTCCCATTGGCAGGTGGGGCAATCTTCACAGGGCGTATTTGAGACAGTTTTGCCCTGCCCTCTATTCGACCCTTGTCCTCTCAGGTGAACTGCACACCTACCTTGCCGATCTGAACGAGCAGGCAACGGAAAGATGCAGTCTTATCATTGAGCAGATGGCAGAAGCCGAGGGCGTAGACGAAGCTATGAAAGCGGAAAATCAGATGTTATGGGTGCAGTCCATGAACTCCATCCGCAGCCGAGCAGAGGAAATCATCATGCATGAGCTGATTTATGATTGACGGTTAAGAGCCGGAAAAAACGCATATTTGATGCTGGGAACGCTTCGGACGAGGAATGTATCGCCGGAGCGTTTTCCATTGAAAAATCTCCGTTTTCTCCAAGTCAAGAGCCGGAGAAAACGCCCGAAAAACACCCCTATAG
Organism: Vescimonas sanitatis; assembly: GCF_049060325.1. Taxonomy (NCBI): domain Bacteria; kingdom Bacillati; phylum Bacillota; class Clostridia; order Eubacteriales; family Oscillospiraceae; genus Vescimonas; species Vescimonas sanitatis. Next base: position 21,091 of record NZ_JBMGPW010000004.1, read on the forward strand.
GGCTTTTTAAGGCCTAAATGCGTAGGTTGGTGCTTTGTTGCGATATGCTCTACGGTTACGGTGTATTGTTCATATTCTGTTTTCGGGAATCTTTATGAAATCTTCAAAATTGCCCGGTATGCTATCCGTAAAATCAAAGAAAGGACTTGATTATATGGATATGATTTTGAAAACGACTGACCTCTGCAAAAATTTCAAGGGGCAAATGGCGGTAAACAATGTGTCACTGAACATCCGGCGCAACTCGGTTTATGGTCTGCTGGGGCCGAATGGGGCTGGCAAATCCACGATCTTAAAAATGCTCACCGGCATTTTGCGCCCCACATCGGGAAGCATCGAGTTTGACGGCCACCCGTGGAAGCGGAATGATCTGGAGCATATCGGTGCTTTGATTGAGATGCCCCCGCTTTACGAAAATCTGACTGCATACGAAAATCTCAAAGTCAGAACTACATTGCTCGGCCTGGACGATGCACGAATTAACGAGGTATTGCAAATTGTCCAGCTCACGAATACCGGCAAGAAACGGGCCGGGCAGTTTTCTCTTGGTATGAAGCAGCGGCTTGGTATTGCTATTGCATTGCTGAACAGTCCCCAGCTTTTGATTCTGGATGAACCGACTAACGGCCTTGACCCTTTAGGGATTGAGGAACTTCGAGAGTTAATTCGCTCTTTTCCCTGCAAAGGGATTACAGTTATTTTGTCCAGCCATATTCTGTCAGAAGTCCAGCAGATTGCAGATCATGTGGGTATCATTGCTGGCGGCGTCCTTGGATATGAGGGAGAGCTTCGCGCCGGTGAAGATTTGGAACAACTCTTTATGGATGTTATTCGCAGAAATGGTAAGGAGGGATATTAAATGGAGATGGCATATATTCAGGCAGAGAACCTAAAGCATAAGAGAACTTTCACAAAAACGCTGATCGTTCTGGCCCCGTTTGTAACTGCGCTTATGAACTTTTTTGCCCCTCTTTGGTTCCAGCTCAATTCTTATAATTGGTGGTATATCCTGCTTTATCCTGGATTCCTTACGCTCACCTGTGCCTTGATTGAACAGCGGGATAATGGCAAGCTAAAATATCGTGCCGTTGCTTCATTGCCTGTTTCGCAGAACAAAGTCTGGAAAGCAAAAATTGGAGTGGCCGGTATTTACTCCTGTGTGGGGAATTTCATTTTCCTGGCGCTAAATCTGTTGGGCGGTTTTGCAATATTAGTTATCAACGAAATTCCCCTGACAATCGGAATTTGGCAGGCTGCGGCCGGAACAGCTTGTATTGTCATTGCAAGCCTATGGGAAGTTCCGCTGTGCTTATGGTTATCAAAAAAAGTTGGTATCTTTGTCACGGTTATTCTTAATGCCGGACTTGGAAGCGTTTTAGGGATTTTCACGGCTACAACCTCTTTGTGGATGATCTGCCCGTATAGCTGGGTGCCGCATCTTATGATTTCCGTGTTAGGTATTTTGCCTAATGGTGAGCCGGTTGCAGATCAGAGTACGGCAATGGCATTTTGGATGATTATACTTGTATTGGTCATTTCGCTGGCCTGGTTTGCGGCGCTGTCATTTTTAACTGCAAGATGGTTTGAGAAAAAGGAGGTGGGGTAACTATGGTATCTGTGGTTCGCTGCTGGAAAGCAGAATATCAGAAGTGTAAACATAGCATTTTGCTCTATATGCACAGCATGATTCCGATTATATGTGCGGCGATTTTTGCGGGTTACTATCATATATCCAGATGGGAACTGGCAACCAAAATCAGTGCCTATCTGGAAGTGCTGGCCGTTGCGTTCCCGTTTCTGATCGGCATTATTGTGGGCCTGGTTGTTCAGATCGAAAATCAGGCCGGGCATTATCAGCTTTTGTTGGGAACAATCCCATCTCGCATGGCAACGTATATTGGTAAACTTGGTTTTCTGATGATCTGTGCTTTTGGCGCAACATTTTTAGCGTTAGGAACATTCGCTGCACTATATAGGGATGCTCCGGCAAGCCTTTACCTGAAAGCAGGGATTCTATTGTTGATTACCATGCTTCCCATTTACCTGATTCATTTGTTTGTGGGAATGAGCTTCGGAAAAGGTGCATCTATGGGATTGGGAATTGCAGGGAGTTTAATAGCTGCCCTTATGATAACAGGGCTTGGTGACGCTACATGGAAATATATTCCCTGGGCCTGGGGCGTTCGTGCTATGGATTACACTGTGCTTGCATGGGATAGCCCCCAACTGTATGCACAGGTAAAAACCGATTTTTTCAGCGGTATGATTATTTCTGTATGCTGCACTGTTTGTCTGCTGATTGCCAGTTTGGTTTGGTTTCATGGTTGGGAGGGAGGTAAAAACAGTGAATAAAAAGTGCCTGTTTGCCGTGGTAATTGTGCTTGTAAGTCTTATATACTTATCGGCCTGCGGTGCGCTCCGCGATACCGCCGATAAAAATAAGGCGTTAAATGAATCTCTGCCGTATTATGAGCTGAACGCCGCAAACTATGATGAAATTTCATATAACGGCCTGACATATACCATAACGGATGAATGTCTTGAAATGTCAGAACTGCAAGAAGAAATCGGGCAGGTATCGAAACGCTTCAAAAATGTGGCGGGGGAAGATTTCAGTTTCGGCTACGTTTACAGTATTGTGGATGTGGATATAAGCAATGCCGTAGCTGTAAATATCAACAATGAATATCGGAAAGCTGACATTAAAAATAATGATGAGTAACTTCGACAATGTGGTATAATGGGGCGGGAGGTGATTTTTTGACCCACTTACTTGTAGTTGACGATGAAGTTTCTATCTTGGAATTGATTAAGAACAGTTTGGGGAAAGATGGATATTTGATAACAGTCTGTCAAAATGCGGATGATGTAGACATCAAAAAGCTGCATTTCTATGACCTCATTCTTTTGGATGTGATGATGCCTGGCACAGACGGGTTTGAGTTTTGCAAACAGATCAGGAATATGGTAGACTGCCCGATTCTCTTTCTGACCGCAAAGACATTAGAGGAAGATATATTGTTTGGATTGGGCATCGGTGCGGATGATTATATTACGAAACCTTTTCGTATTCAGGAGCTTCGCGCCCGTGTCGCGGCACATTTACGCAGAGAAAAAAGGGAGCATCACAGCACACTTTCATTTGAGCCTGATATAAGATTTGACCTTTCCGCAAAGGTACTGTATGTTTCAGAACAGCCGGTTCCCCTTACCAAAAGCGAGTATTCAATCTGTGAATACCTTGCGAAAAACCGGGGACAGGTTTTTACAAAAGAACAAATCTATGAAGCCGTTTTCGGGTTTGATGGAATAGGCGATAACTCTACGATCTCAACGCATATAAAAAATATTCGTGCGAAATTGGAGCATTTCAAAATAAGTCCGATCAGCACCGTATGGGGGATAGGATATAAATGGGAGTGAAAAAGAAACCTACATTGAAAATATTGTTTCGCCAGTTTGCTATCTCCCTCATTGTCATGCTGGTAGCGGCAATTATTGTCCCTTCTGGTTTGGAGGGACTTGCTGTAAATGCTGGATTAGCTACAAGAGCAAATCTAAGTGAATTGCAGGTAAAAGAGATCATTCCAACGCTGACGATTGCCCCGGATATTACAAAGGTTGTGATTCCACAGGGATGCGGCTACTTAATTCTGGACAAGAACTTTAATGAGCTTTACAGCAATATGGACGATGATGAAAAAGAAATTGCCCTGCTGTACGCAAAGGGAGAATATATTGAATATGCTACGGGGAGGCAGTTTGCACTTGTTGTCCGGGAAAACGAATTTTGCGTTTTAAGGTACTATATTGGTTCTCAATTTACAGTGTCATGGCTACCGGAATATTTTCCATCTCCTGACACGCTTGCGTTTATCCTGATGGCTGTAAATTCGCTGCTGGTCATTATCATACTGACCGCCAGATTTGCTAAGAACCTGCGTACACAACTGAACCCGCTTTTAGAAGCAACTGCGGAGGTTTCAAAGCAAAACCTTGATTTTGAAGTAGGACACGCCAAAATCAAAGAGTTTGAAGATGTCCTTGCATCTTTTTCAGATATGAAAGATAATCTGAAAATTTCGTTAGAACGGCAATGGAAAACCGAACAGACACAGAAAGAGCAAATCGCCGCGCTTGCCCATGATTTGAAAACGCCTCTGACGGTTATTCAAGGAAATGCTGATTTACTCACAGAAACAAATCTTGATGATGAGCAACGATTATACGCTGGTTACGTCGTGGAAAGCTCCGGCCAGATGCAGTCATATATTCAAACCCTGATTGATATATCACGGGCGGCGGTTGGTTATCAGCTCCATATTGAAAGTATAGACTTGCCAGCGTTCATGCAGCACTTGTTCGGTTATATGGAATCACTATGCCGGACAAAAGAAATTCGGCTGCAAATGAATACTGCTTCACTCCCTCAAATGCTGAAATTTGATAGGGTGCTGATAGAACGTGCTATTATGAATGTTATCAGTAATGGGCTGGACTACTCCCCGCAAGGCGGAACGCTTTATGTGGATGTTCAGAGTAACAACGGTTTCGTGGAAATTTCAGTCACAGACGAGGGAACGGGGTTTTCTAAAGAGGCATTATGCCACGCACAGGAACGGTTCTATATGGGCGATCAAAGCCGCAATTCAAAGTTACACTTTGGTATGGGTCTATATATTACAAATTCGATTATGGAACAACATAATGGTCAGCTTATTTTAGAAAATTCAAAAGAAACCGGCGGCGCAAAGGTTACTATGAAACTTCCTTGCTGATTTTCCGATAGTGTAATGGACGTCTTTTATGTCCGTCCATTTTTCAAATCTTTATGGAATCTTCAAAAATTCCTCTTATCATGTATCTAAAGAAAAAACATCTGCCCAGCGGCAGAAAAGAAAAAAACCGCTGCTGGGCAGACCCATTTTCACGCTTAATTTATATTCACTGGTGGCGGTTTTGAGAAATCAAGGCCGCTGCTTTCTTTCTGTCATTCCCAGCAGTTAAAGGCATGGCGGCCCACGGGAGGACGCCGCCATGCTATTTTAATGCTATTTGGCGAATATCCGCAAAAATCCGTTGTTGATGCTGCCGTAAAGTTCTCCCCACAGGCAATCGAGGTAGGACACATTTTTAGAATTGGTGCAGATCATCAGTGTCCCCTTCCATATGGAAGGGGCACCCCACGGCGTGGGATGCCATAATCAAAGATTACCGACAGCCGCAGGCTATCGCACCGGATGGCCTGCGGCTGCTCCCGCGCTGACAAAGAAATCTCGTAAATTCTCGAAACCAGGAGGTTTTACGAAAAGGATCCTCCTCTTTCCGCTTTGCACATTCGCCGCCATTAGGACATTGTTTTAGCGGCATCTCTTTCTCACGACTCCTTCAGCCAGCGGGAGAAATCCTCCGGTGTGATCGTGCCGTTGTCGCAATCCTCTTTTTTCTTTCTGGCTTCCTCACTCCAGGCGTAAAATACGCTCTTGGTCAGCTTGCCGGCGTTGATGCGGGCGAAACGCTTTTTGTACTCTCTGCGATATTCCTTGAACACCTCGTCGCCCTGCTTGCGCTGCGTCCATGTGTTGATGGCCCCGATCTCCCGGCAGGTGCGGCCCTTGCTGTCACAGATCCGGTCGCAGTACTCCGTGCTGGCCTTGCCCGTCACAGCGAAGTAGCGCAGGCAGTTCTTGCATACCCGCATCCTCACCTCACGCTTCACGCACTCCCGTATATGGTGGTCGATGAGGTCATAGATGTCCTTGGGATATAGCACCTCGGCAAAGATCCGTCTGTCGATGACCTCGAAGTTGACAGGCTGTGGCTGGAACTGGAAAGTGTACAACGTGTCATTGCCCTCGGCGTTGTAGTAGGCTACCATCTTTTCAGATACGGATTTCTTCTCGCCGTCCATGTCCAGCGCATGTGCGATTAAACTGATGATCTGCCGCTGCATGGTATCGATGTTGCTGTAAATGTGGCTGATTTTTTTATGCGGCAGCAGCCGAAGGTACTCCTTGGGCGTGACGCGCTCCGCCGCTTTCAACCGCTCTGTCCAGTCCAGCCGCAGCAGCTCAAAATAGACGTGTCGGGATGCAAGCTCGTTCAGTCCTGCTGCTACGACCTGCAGGTCATCCTTGGCGCCGGACTGGTAAAAAGCCAGCAAGGCTTTGTCCATTTTCTTGGTGATGGCTTCCAGCTCTTGCGTATCCATATACAGCAGCTCCATCAGACTTTCCGGGAACGGAAAGTCTTTTTTTATGATCTGCTCTCTATCCGCCGCATCGGTGTACTCGTAGTACTCCCTGCCGCCGTCAATGTAGGTTTTAAAAATATAGTCTGGCATAATGTGCACTCCTTAAATTAGACTAATGAAATATACTGCTTTCGCTAAGACTTGACAACAGGGTGCTGACATGGTATAGTACGATTAGAAGTAGACGCAGGAAACACGTTTTATGAAATAAGTCTAATCCGTTAGGACAGATATGTCAACCATTATTTTTGGAACCTTGAAAAGTGAATCCCTGCCGCCGCAGCCCGGATGCTCTGGGCGAAGTGTCGCCACGATCCCGCGAAGGGGGAGCGCACCAACGGAGCAAGAGCGCGGCGTACAGCAGAGAAAAATCATGGGAGGTGAGATCAGACCTACACCATCACTAAAAAATGAATACGCTCTACCAACAAAGCTACAAGGAGGACACGATTTGAAGAAAAGCATTTATACCAGCTATGACGAACTGCCCCTGCTGCTGAATGTGAAGCAGCTGGTGGATCTCATGGGAGTCTCGGACTCCAGCATTTACGAACTCATTCAGGAGGATGATTTTCCCTCTCTGCGGATCGGCAAGCGCATCGTCGTTCCGAAGGAGGAACTGCGGAAATGGATTGCCGCACACACGAAAGGGGCGTCGGGATGCTGAACACGCCCTATGTGAAGAAGGACACCATCAAAAACTTTTTCCCCGTTCCCAACGCAGTCTTTGATCTGGGACTGCACCACATGGAGATCAACATCTACGCCTATCTGCTCCGCATTGAGGATCGACGAACCTACCAGTGCCTTGTCAGCTATCCCACCATCGCAAGGAAGCTGGGTATCTCGGTCAACACCGTGGCAAAGTATGTTGCCGCGCTGGAGGAGCATGGGCTCATCCGAACAGAGCGCACGGAGATCATCACCAGGGCCGGTCTCAAGCGCAACGGCTGTCTCAGGTACACCATCCTGCCGATTAAGAATGCCCTCGCCCTCTGTTACGAGCGCCAGATGGAGAAGGCGGGGCAAGCCATGGAACGGCAGCGGGCACAGGCAAGAGCCGAAAAGCTGGGCGCTACGTTCACTCCGGCAGCAGGGGAGCGGAGCGCGTAAAGTACCGCCATGTACACCGCTGTAAGCCGCCGTGTGAGATTTTACGGTCGAAGGTAGCAACAACAGCGAGGGCAGTTATGTGGGGGCGTTCAGGGCAGAAATGCCCCGTAGGGGCAAAGTTCCCACCCTTCGGTGGGGCAAGCATAGCGTCCGGCTATACGCCGGACGCACTCGCCGGGGCAAGGCCCCGGCACCCCCAGCCCCAAGGGAGAGAAAGGAGTTCAATGCAGAGAAAGAAAACAGCGATCATCACCGCAAGAATGACACCGGGCATCAAAGACCTGATCCAGCATCAGGCCAAGCAAGCCGGAATGACTGTCACCGATTACATCATCACCTGCGCGCTGGGCAAGGAGATCGTCCGGGTGGACGGACTGGATGAGATCCTCGCCGAAGTGAAAGCCCAAGGCAGGAACCTCAACCAGCTCACGACACTGGCAAACATGGGACGCATCCAGATCCTCAGAAGCGACGAGCTCATAGACGGTTATGCAGATCTCTGCCAAAAGCTGCTGCGCATCAGCCGGGAGGTGCAGTAATGGCCATCTTCACCGCAGTACGCAACAAGAAACAGACGGCTGGTACGATGATGGGCGTGCTGAAATATGTGACGCAGGCCTGCAAAACCATGCTGGACGACCAATGGATGGTGACGGGACACAACTGCGTGGCAAGGACATCGTACCTGGAAATGATGACAACCAAACAGCAATTCCGAAAAACGGATGGCAGACAATTCTATCACTTCGTTCAATCCTTCCCGGCGGAGGACGGGCTGACGCCACAGCAGGTCAACGCCATCGGCGTGGAGTTCGCGCAGAAGCAGTTCCCAGATTTTGAGGTAGTCGTGGCAACACACTTGGACACAAACCATCTTCATAACCATCTGGTGGTCAACAGCGTGAGCTGCAAGGACGGCAAAAAGCTGCACCAGAACGCCGCAGATCTCCAGCGGCATCGGCAGGTCAATGATGAGATCTGCATGGCGCACGGGCTGCAGGTGCTGGAGCCGCCAAAAAAGCACACTCGGAAAAAGCAGATGCGCCCCGGCGAGTACCAGGCGGGACTGCGTGGCGATAGCTGGAAGCTGGATCTCATCCAAGCCATCAACGACGCACTGGAATATGCCGATGACCGGGAGAGCTTCGTCGAAAACATGGAGTACGAGGGCTATGAAGTTATCTGGACGGACACACGGAAACATATCACCTTTGTCTGTCCTGACGGTCAGCGGTGCCGGGACAGCAGCCTCCACGATGAAACATTTCTGAAGGAGAATTTGGAAACGCTGTTTGCCTACCGACAGGCGGTGGGCTTCCGGCCCAACACGCCGGAGCCGGAGGAGGGCTGGATGGGAGAACTGGCAAGCGAGCTGGTTCGGCTGGGTCGGTCCATAGAGGAGGCAGACGATTTGCCGCCGCTGCCTGCGCCGCCGGCATGGACGGAGAGCAAGCAGCGGCATCGAGAGGCGCTGAAGAAACTGGCCTTGGGACAAAAGCTGAGCCGGGGGCAGAGCTGGCAGCAGACCATGTGGTGAAAGCTATGGGCGCGACTGTTGTTGCTTTCGTAGAAAGTGCGTCGACATCGATAATTCTTCTCGCTTTCGCAAAGGGTTATCGGTATGGTGTGTTTGTAAAACAGGCTGCAGGCAGCGCAGGGAATGCAATGCCTATACAAAGAAAAACGGACGGGAGGGATAACTGTAAATGGCGAAACGAAGGCCATCCGGTGACGGCATGGTACGCAAGCGTGACGATGGTCGCTGGGAAGGGCGTATTGTGGTCGGACACAAGGAAAACGGCGACTCGATCTTCCACTATGTATCCGCGAAGACGCAAAAGGCTCTGATGGAAAAGATGCATCGGTGCATTGTCGAGTATGACGGTGCCGAACTTACGGAGGACAGCCGCATGACACTGGGGGAGTGGCTGGACATCTGGTTGAGGGAGTGTGCCGAACCGTCGGTCCGGCCATCCACATACAAGGGCTACCGTGGGTATGCAGAGCGAAATATCAAACCCTCCCTTGGCAGCAAACAAATCAGCAAGGTGACTGCTGCCGATGTTCAGACCTTGTATCGAAAGCTGCAGCGGGAGGGCGGCGTGGACGGCGGGGCGCTGTCTCCCACCACGGTCCGCAGGATACACGGCGTCCTGCATCAGGCGCTGAATGCGGCTGTTGACCGCCACCTGATCGTAAAGAACCCCACCGACGATGTGACACTGCCGAAGAAAGTGACTACCGCAAAAACTATCCTCAATGACAAACAGCTGGAACGATTCATGGAAGCTATTAAGGCAGATGAGCACTGGCACGACTTCTTCTATCTGGAGATCACCACCGGCCTGCGGCGGGGTGAGCTGTGCGGCCTTATGTGGACAGACTTTGATGCGGAAAAAGGAACGCTGACCGTCCGCAGAACACTCCACAACAAGGAGGGCGGCGGTTACTATGTGGGCGAAACGAAAACCGGTGCGGGACGCAGGATCATCAAACTACCGCCCAGCACGGTGCAGCTGCTGTCCGCGCGAAAAAGGACATCCATCTCCCAGTGGATATTCCCGAACCCGATCCACCCGGAAGACCCCATCATGCCGAACAGCGGTTACACCCGCATGAAAAAGCTGCTGGCGGAAGCAGGACTTCCGGATATGCGTTTTCACGATCTCCGGCACACCTTCGCCACTCACGCGCTGACCAGCGGCGTGGATGCCAAAACGCTCTCCGGCATTCTGGGCCACACGAAAACCTCGTTCACGCTGGACACCTACACCCATGTCACAGGGGATATGCACCGCAAAGCGTCAGGGATCGTGAGTGAGTTTATGAATGACTTTGTGGTGAAGGAGTGATCACATGGCAAGGAAACGCAAAAACGGTCAGGGTACTGTCCGCTTGAGAAGCGACGGACGGTGGGAAGGCCGTCACATCGTGGGCTACGATGAAAACGGAAAGGCAAAGCAAAAAAGCGTCCTGGCAAAAACAAAGGCGGAATGCGTGGAAAAGCTGAAAAGACTTCGGGAGGAGTACACCGAGGTCGCCCCCTTCAAGGTAAAACCGGATATGCGGTTTGGGGATTGGATGAATTACTGGTATGAAAATCACTGCAAGCCATCCATCCGCCCCACTACGCAGAAGGGCTATGAGGAGTGGATCTATGTCCACGCTATTCCCGGTCTCGGGCATATCCCGCTGAATAAGCTGACGCAGGCGGACTGCCAGAAGTTTCTGAACGAAATGAAGGCCAACGGCAGGAAGACACATCGGGACACCAAGGGGCCGGAGATGGCGGAGCGGTCGGTGCGAAGCTGCTATCATGTAATACGGATGGCGCTGGACAGGGCGGTCAAGGATGGCTTGATCAAGAAAAATCCCATCCTCGGCGTCAAGCTCCCGCCGCCGGAGCCGAAAGAAATGAAGGTGCTGTCCAAAGAAGAAATTCAGCGATTTCTGATACAAGCCAAAGCGGAGGGGATGTACGAACTCTTCCTGCTGGAGCTGACCACAGGACTTCGCCGGGGTGAGATACTGGCACTCACATGGGATGACCTGAACTTTGAGACAGGGGAACTCCATATCAGCAAGCAGGTCACACCAGTTGGCGGTAAGAATATCATCAGCGAGCCGAAAACAAAAGCAGCGTTTCGCACGATCATCCTGTCGCCAGTCATGGTGGGACTTCTACGGGAATATCGGAAAGAAGTATTCTCCCCGCTGATGTTCCCGTCCCGCATCAAGCCGAACCAGCCCATCGACCCCAGCTATGTCCGCAAGCGGCTCCAGCAGATATTGGAACGGGCAGACTGCAAAAAGGTGCGCTTTCACGATCTGCGCCATACCTTCGCCACCATGTCACTGGAACACGGCATGGATGTGAAGACACTGTCCGCCATCATTGGCCATGTCTCCGCCAAGACCACGCTGAATATCTACACCCACATTACCAACGAAATGCAGGAAAATGCCGCAGCCAGCATCGACCGCGGCATCGCAAAGGCAGAAATATCCCGACAGAAAGCAGAAGCTGCATCAGGGGCGCAGAGGTTTGAACCGTACACACCGCCGCGCCGCAGACCCGGCACGGGCTACATCAAGCAGATCAAGGAGGATCTGTGGGAGGGACGGTACTCGCCCGTCTGGCCAGACGGCAAGAAGCACTCCCGCAATGTATATGGCCGCACGCGGGAGGAATGTGAGGAAAAGCTGGCGAAGCTGATCCTGCAAATGAAAGCGGAGATCGCTGTCCTGCGGAATGGGACGGCTGCGGAGTATCCAGACGGCGTCAGCCCCAAGAAAAAGCAGCTGGCGGAGTACCTGCGCCAGCACCCCGGCGTGAGCAATAAAAGCTATATCGCACGGGAAACAGGCATGGACCGCACCACGGTGCAGAAATACTACGATGAGGTCAGAGCAGAACTTGCCGCACCGGCAAACACATAAAACGAAAATCCGCAGGTGGTGAGGGGCTGCTACTCACCGCCTGCGGATTTCAAAAGCGGTCAGAATTTTCTGCCGTCTGTGGTATTATTGTGGTCAAACGAAAAATCACCGCCAAAATGGCGGTGATTTTTCTCGAAATGGTGGACCTAATCGGGATCGAACCGACGACCTTACGGATGCGAACCGTACGCTCTCCCAGCTGAGCTATAGGCCCATATTGCCGCTTTTTGCGGGTTTTTGCAACAAAAAGCTGATTTTCAAGTTTTCCGATTTTAGAAGAATTCAGAGAAAAACCTCTCCGAAATCATGGACTGAAACTCGCAGGTCGATGTGCGACCATAGGGATGCGAACCGAACGCTCTCCCAGCTGAGCTACAAGCCCGGATATGAAGTTGTTTGTCTTGTTGACGAATTTGCGAGGTGGGTTTTGACCACCTTGCCAAAATTTTCGGCAACTCCGATGGCGAAAATTTTGGCCGCGAGATTTTTGCGGGACAAGGTTGCAATATATCAGGCTTGCTCTCCCAGCTGAGCTACAAGCCCGTATTCACTTGCATACCCTGTTATTATACACATTTCCCGCAAAAAAGCAAGAGGAATTTCTGCGCCAGCCGCATCATTAGCTAATCAAAATGCAGATATCAATTTTATGTATTTTACTTATGTTTATTTTGTGATATACTATTTACTGTTACGCGTTTGCGCTGCCTTTGACGATTTCAACACAACACCTTAATTATATCAGGAGGGCTTCCGCTATGAGCAGAACTTTGGGTACCGTGGTCCGGGGCGTGCGCGCCCCCATCTTCCGCGAGGGCGACAGCGTGGTGGACATCACCGTCAGCACCGTGCTGAATGCGCTGGCTGAAAACAACATCACTGCCCGCGACGGCGACGTGGTGGCCGTGACCGAGTCCGTGGTGGCCCGCTGCCAGGGCAACTACGCCACCTGTGAGCAGATCGCCGAGGACGTCCGCGCCAAGACCGGCGGCAAGACCGTGGGCGTGGCATTCCCCATCCTCAGCCGCAACCGCTTCTCCCTGCTGCTGCGTGGCATCGCCATGGGCGCGGAGAAGGTCGTGCTGCTGCTGAGCTATCCCTCCGACGAGGTGGGCAACCATCTGGTGAGCCTGGACCAGCTGGACGAGGCCGGCATCGACCCGTGGCACGATGTGCTGTCGCTGGAGCAGTTCCGCGCGGCTTTCGGTGAGGTGGTGCATCCCTTCACCGGCGTGGACTATGTGGCCTATTACAAGTCCATCATCGAGGAGGCCGGTGCCCAGGCGGAGATCGTGTTCGCCAACCGCGTCACCGCTATCCTGCCCTACACCGACACGGTGATCACCTGCGACATCCACAGCCGCCAGCGCAGCAAGCGTCTGCTGACCGCCGCCGGTGCCAAGGCGGTGCTGGGTCTGGACGACCTGCTGACCGCGCCCGTGGACGGCAGCGGCTACAACGCCCAGTACGGCCTGCTGGGCAGCAACAAGGCGGACGACGACCGCGTGAAGCTGTTTCCCCGCGACGCCAAGGCGGTGGCGGAGGCCATCGGCAAGGCGATGAGCGACGCCACCGGCAAGCGGGTGGAGGCCATGGTCTACGGCGATGGCGCGTTTAAGGATCCCGCCGGGAAGATCTGGGAGCTGGCTGACCCCGTGGTGGCTCCCGGCTATACCAGCGGTCTGGTTGGTACGCCCAACGAGCTGAAGCTGAAGTATCTGGCGGACAAGGAGTTCGCCGACCTCAGCGGCGAGGAACTGAAGAACGCCATCTCCGAGAAGATCAAGGCCAAGGACGCCAAGAAGTCTCTGGTGGGCAACATGGTGTCCGAGGGCACCACGCCCCGGAACCTCACCGACCTGATCGGCTCCCTGTGCGACCTGACCAGCGGCTCCGGTGACAAGGGCACGCCCATCGTCTACATTCAGGGCTATTTCGACAACTACACCAACGAGTAAACAGCAGCAGTCCCCCGGCCTTGCCGGGGGACTGCTTTCACGTATACCGCCAGCCCCCGGCAGAGCCGGGGGCTGGCGTATCAGCTCAGTTGTACAATATCTCGTCCACGGCCACGGTGGAGCTATCATAGGTGCCGTCCACCTGGAACTCCAGCCCGTCGATGAACTTCTGCATCCGCAGCGCAAAGGCGGGCACGTTCAGCGGCACGGTGGTGGAGGTCTCACGGTCGATCACCACGCGGAGCTGTATATCCATGTCATAGCCCTTGGCATAGGAATAGAAGTCGTCACTCCGCGGATCCAGCGGCCCGGAGCTGTTGGCTGCGTCAGCCAGGGCCAGGGAGGCCAGGTCCTGCGCCTGCTGCCGGGTCAACTCGGCCACCTCGTCGGTGTCGTACCGGCGGACGTAGCCGCTGATCACGGCGTTCACGCCGCCGTACCGCGCCAGCGAGTCGATGCCGATGAGGCTCTCCCGGCTGTCGGTGCGGTTCACCAGCTGGGTCAGCAGCCGGTGGACATCGGAGCCGTTGACGATCGATACCCTCCACTCACGACGCAGACTCGTGCCGTTCCGCAGCTGGTAGTCCACACGCACATAGCGGGTGATCGGGCCGCCCTCCGTGTCCAGATAGGTTTGGTTCTCCAGCCTTTCGCCTGTCTCATCGTACTGCTCCAGAATGGCGCGGTGGAGGGAGATCACGCTCTCCACCGCTGCGGGATCATCGGCGGTGAAATCCGCATAGCTGGCGCTGAAGCGGACGGAGGTCACGTCCTCCGCGTCCGGGACGCGGTGCTGATAGCCGGTAATGTCCAGCTTCACGCACACCGTCACCGCCGCCAGCACCAGCACCATGGCCGCCGTCTCCAGCCACCAGCGCTTGTTGAAGATGCGGAACTTCTTTTGCAGCAGCATCTGGGCGGCGAAGAAGCAGATCACGCCCATGACCAGCTGACAGATCAGCAGGCAGGCGAAGCCGCCATCGATAAAGGCGGTATAGCGCAGGAACAGACCCAGCCCCAGACCGCCGCACAGACCGATACTCCACCGGGCGATGGGGCGCAGCCACCGGAAGGACATAGCGTCGCCGGCCGTCTCGCTGGGGCGCTTTTTATACAGCCACCACACCAGCGCCAGCAGTGCGATGCCCACCGCGGCGTAGATGATACAGGTGGAGAAGGCGGAGGCCGGCAGCTGGACGCGTTGATAGCTTTGGGTGCCGATGGGCTCGCGGAACTGCACTTCGATGGGCTGGGCGCCGCCGTTGGCCACGGCATCCCAGATCCGACCCACCGGTGTCAGCCAGGTAATGAACTCCGGAATGTCGCTGTTGCTGTAGCCGAAGTAAAACATCTGCGTCATCGTGCTTATCACCGCGTACAGAAGGAGGGCGATGACGTTCATCGCGCCGTAGAGCACCGGCACCGCCAGCAGCCATCCCGTGACCATGGCGCACAGGGAGCCGAGCGCGAAGAAGAACAGCGCCATCAGCTCCGTCAGCAGCAGCCACGTGCCCAGCGCCGCCCAGTCCACGTAGGAGAAGCCGGCGCTGCACAGAGCGGTCAGCAGGAAGATCAGCACGTTCCCCGCCGTCAGCGCTCCCAGCGCAGAGAGGACGTGGGAGAAAAATGCCTGTGTCCGTGTCACCGGCAGGGCGTGCATCAGTCCCACGGTGCGGCCGGACATCAGGTACGACCACACCGCCATGGCCGCAAAGCAGCCGAACAGCAGGGACATGACCACGGAGGCGGGTATGGACTGGATGATGACGTTGTGCTGCCGCAGCTGCAGCACGGTCATGATGCCCTCCGCCACGCCGTCGCACTCCCGGCTCGCCGACAGTATCTGCATGGGAAGGATCACCACCCACACGGCCACATACAAAAACAGCAGCGGCCAGTAGCGCTTTATATCGCTGCGCAGCAGCGCGGCGTTACAGAAGGATGTCTTTCGCGGCATAATCCACACCTCCCAGCTCGTAAATGAATATCTCCTCCAGCGTCAGCGGGATGGATTCCAGCAGCACCGGCTCGGTGATCTGCATCCGGCGCATAATCTCCTGACTGCTGCCCCGGACGATATAGGTGTACACCCGTCCCACGTGGCTGCGGTGCAGGATGTTCAGCTCCGCCGGCAGCGGCGGCTCGGTAACGCCCTGATAGGCCACCTGCAGCTTCACCGTGTTGTCCTGCAGATCGCTGAGACTCCGCTCCAGCAGCACCTTTCCGTGGTTCAGGATGCCCACGTGGTCGCACACATCCTCCAGCTCCCGCAGGTTGTGGCTGGAGACCAGCACCGTCGTGCCGCGCTCCGCCACGTCGCCCAGAAGCAGCGACCACACCTGCCGCCGCATCACCGGGTCAAGGCCATCCACCGGCTCGTCCAGAATGAGGTACTCCGGCATACAGCACACCATCAGCCAAAAGGCCGCCTGCTTCTGCATACCCTTGCTCATCCGCCGCAGCATCATTTTCTCATCCAGCGGGAAGACCTGCTTCAGCTTCTCGTACCGCTCCCAGCTGAAATCGGGGTAGATACCGGCGAGGAATTTCGCCATCTCCCGGATGCCCGACTGCGGGAAGTAGTACCAGTCGTCGCCGATAACGGCCATACGACTCTTCACGGCGGTGTTCTCGTATACCGGCTGACCGTCCACCAGCACGTCGCCGCTGTCTTGCCGGTAGATGCCCGCCAAATGGCGGATGATGGTGGATTTCCCCGCGCCGTTGGGCCCTACCAGACCGTACACCGCGCCGTGGGGCACCGTCATGGTCAGGTCGTCCAGCGCCCGGAAGCCGTCAAAGGTCTTGACGACGTTTTTTACCTCGATCATTTACCCTCTCCTCCTTCCCAAAGTACCAGCAGCTGTTCCCGGGTATAGCCCAGGCTCTTCAGCTCCTCCAGTAGCGGGACCAGCCGCCCCGTCAGTTCAGCGATGCGCCGCAGATGCTCGCCGTCCCCGGCGGAGACAAAGCTCCCTCTGCCCGCCACAGAGTAGATGTACCCCTCCGCCTCCAGCTCCGCGTAAGCCCGCTGGATGGTGTTGGGGTTGATGGCCAGCTGCGTAGCCAGAGAGCGCACGGAGGGCAGCTTTTCGTCTGGCTCCAGCAGCCCTGTCAGCATCATGCGCCGCAGGCTGTCCTTCACCTGCTGGTACAGGGGACGGCTGTCCCGGTAGTCCAGCACGATCATATCGCACACGCTCCTTTCCGTATCAAGTGTACTATGCGTGTTAGTACAGTCAGCATATCACAGCTCTCTCTTGCCTGTCAAGGAAAATTTTTCTTTTCATCCCCCGGGTTTCGTAGTATAATGGCTCCAAATTCCTTTCCCGAAGGGGGCATTTCTATGCGTATCACGGTAAAAGTCGGCACCTCCACCCTGGCCCACGCCACCGGACGGCTGAACATCCAGCGGATGGAGGGCCTGTGCAAGGTCCTGAGCGACCTGAAAAACGCCGGGCACGAGATCATTCTCGTTTCCTCCGGTGCCATCGGCATGGGCGTGGGCAAGCTGAACCTGCCGGGACGACCTAAGGATATGCCCACGAAGCAGGCGGCCGCCGCTGTGGGTCAGTGCGAGCTGATGTACACCTACGACAAGCTGTTCAACGAGTACAACCACACAGTGGCACAGGTGCTGCTCACCGGCGAGGATGTAAAGAACGAGCAGCGCAGCCGTAATATGCGGAACACCATTTTTCGCCTGTTGGAGCTGGGCGCGCTGCCTGTCATCAACGAAAACGACACCGTGGCCACTGACGAGGTGGGCGTGGAGAACACCATCGGCGAGAACGACACGCTTTCCGCCATCGTGGCGGCGGCGGTACAGGCCGACCTGCTGATATTGCTCAGTGATATCGACGGTCTGTATGACGGCGATCCCCACAGGGATCCCACCGCGAAGCTTATCCCCGTGGTGCCGTCCATCGACGCGCACATTCTCGCTCTGGGCGGCGGCAGCGGCAGCGGCCTGGGCACAGGCGGCATGGCCACCAAGCTGAAGGCTGCGCAGATCGTCACCGAGGTCGGCTGCCAGATGGTCATCGCCAATGGCAGCAAGCCCGCCCTGCTGTACGACATCGTGGGCGGAAAGCCTGTGGGCACCCGATTTCTGGCAAAGGAGAAGTGAACCATGACCACTATCGATATTCTGAAAAAGACCCGCGCCGCCCGGGGCGGACTGGCCGTCCTGGACGAGGCAGGCAAAAACGCCCTGCTGCTGTCCATGGCCGACAGTCTTCTGTCCCATGAGGGCGCTATTCTGGCGGAAAATGAAACCGACATGAGCGATGCCCGGGGGCATATCTCCGATGTGATGCTGGACCGGCTGCGGCTGGACCATGACCGACTGGCGGGCATGGCCGACGGCGTACGGGCCATTGCCGCCCTGCCGGACCACACCGGCCGCGTGCTGTCCGAGGTGCGCCGCCCCAACGGTCTGGTCATCCAGAAGGTACAGGTCCCTCTGGGGCTGGTGTCCATTATCTATGAGAGCCGCCCCAACGTTACCTCAGATGCGGCGGCCCTGGCGCTGAAATCCGGCAATGTCTGCGTACTCCGCAGCGGCAGGGAGGCCTACCGTACCGCCCGCGCCATCGTGCAGGCGCTGAAGGCCGGCATCGCCGCCGAGGGCGGCGACCCGGACATTCTGAACATCGTGGACGACACCACCCACCAGTCTGCCGCGGACATCATGACCGCCAAGGGTCTGGTGGACCTGCTGATCCCCCGGGGCGGCGCGGGACTGATCCGGG
Organism: Vescimonas sanitatis; assembly: GCF_049060325.1. Classification (NCBI taxonomy): domain Bacteria; kingdom Bacillati; phylum Bacillota; class Clostridia; order Eubacteriales; family Oscillospiraceae; genus Vescimonas; species Vescimonas sanitatis. The sequence continues at coordinate 39,609 of NZ_JBMGPW010000004.1, forward strand.
CCTGCGTGGCCGGCGCCACCGTGCCCTGCATCGAGACGGGTACCGGTATCTGCCATGTGTATGTGGACGAGAGCGCCGATCTGAGCAAGGCCCTGAACATTGTGGAAAACGCCAAGGCCAGCCGTCCCTCCGTGTGCAACGCCGAAGAGGTACTGCTGGTACATAGCGCCGCGGCGCAGGCTTTCCTGCCCCGGCTGAAAAAGCGCTTGGTGGATGACCGAGCCGCCGCAGGCAAGGTCCCCGTGGAGCTGCGGCTGGACGAGCGCGCCGCGGCAATCATCCCCGGAACGCCCGCCGGCGGGCAGGACTTCGACACCGAATTTCTGGACTATATCCTGGCCGTAAAGCTCGTGGACAGCGTGGACGAGGCCATCGTTCACATCGCCGCCCACTCCACCGGCCACAGCGAGGCCATCGTCACCGAAGACCCCGCCCACGCCGAGGCCTTTGTCAACGGGGTGGACAGCGCCGCCGTGTATGTCAATGCCTCCACCCGCTTTACCGACGGCGGCGAGTTCGGGCTGGGCTGCGAGATGGGCATCTCCACCCAGAAGCTCCACGCCCGGGGCCCCATGGGTCTGGACGAGCTGGCCACGTATAAATACGTCATCCGCGGCAACGGACAGATCAGATAAAGCAAAAAGAGACGGCATCCGCCGTCTCTTTTCATATTTCCACGATCTCTGCGCCCAGGGCCGCGGCGTCCGCCCGGTCGTGGGTGACGCACAGCACCGCCGCGCCGTTCCGGTGCCGCAGAAGATACTGCGCCGTCCGGTCCCGGGCCGCGCCGTCCAGGCCCTTAAAGGGTTCATCCAGCAGCAGCAGCTCCGGCACATAACATACCGCCCGGGCAATGGACACCCGCCGCCGCTGTCCGCCGGACAGTTCCGCCGCCCGCTGGTCCAGGCAGTCCGCCAATCCCAGCTCCCGCAGGTGCGCCTCGATATCCGGCCGGGACATGGCCCGGCCCGTGACCAGACGCACGTTCTCCACGGCATCCAGCTGCGGGCACAGACGGTCCTCCTGAAACACGAAACCCAATCGCTCCGGCACGCCGGTGACGGTGCCGCTGTCCGGCATCTCCAACCCGGCGATACAGCGCAGGAGTGTGGTCTTGCCGCGGCCGGAGGGGGCCATCAGACACACCACCGCCCCGCCCGGGAGGGTCAGGCTCACGTCCTCCAGCACGACCTTGTCGCCGAAGCGCTTGTACAGATGTGCCGCGTTCATGCGCCGCACCCCCTTTCCAGCCGACGGAAGCCCCGCCGCAGCAGGGCCAGCACCAGTCTCTCAAACAGGGCGCTCAGCGCCACGATCACTGCGGTCCAGGCCAGCAGGTCGGCGGTCTGGAGGTAGATCTTCGCGTCGTACAGTCTCTCGCCCAGGGAGCCGGCCACCACACCGATGACCTCGGCCGCTACGCCTGCCTTCCAGCTCATGCCCAGAGCCGCGGCGCAGCCCGCCAGCAGGAACGGCTCCACCGCCGGCAGCAGGATGCTGTGCAGCTGCCGCCGCCAGGGCACCCGGAAGGCCCGGGCCATTTCCAAAAGCTGGCTATCCGCACTGCGGAGGCCCGCCAGCACGTTGGTGTACAGAATGGGGAAGACCATCAGGAATGAGATGAACAGCGGCAGCGCCGATGTCCGCATCCAGATCAGTGCCAGGATGATGAACGACGCCACCGGCACCGCCTTGATGGCCAGCACATAGGGCCGCAGCAGCACCTCCACCACCGGCCAGCGTCCCGCCGCCAGCGCCAGCACAAAGGCCAGCACCAGTGCCAGGGCAAAGCCGCCGGCGATACGGCAAAAGCTGAACGCCACCGCCCGCCGGAAGGTCGACGTCACCGCCAGGGCACAAAGCCGCCCTAGCACCGTTACCGGTCCCGGCAGCAGCAGTGCCGAGCCCACGGCCCAGGAGGCCGCCTGCCAGACCGACAGGGCCAGCACCACCGCGCCGGCACGCTGCCAGGTCTTTATTTTTTTGTCCGCGGGTGCGCTCATGCGCCCATCCAGTAGAAGCCGTCACCGGGCATGGCGCCGCCCACGGCCTCCGTCTTCAGGTCATACAGTGTTTGCAGATAGCCGCCCACGGCGACCTTCATATCCACGCCGGTAATACATACCAGGTTGCACTGGGGCAGCGCCTTCTCTGCCACGGCGGCCTTGACGATGCCATATTTCTCCACCAGCACAGCGGCCTCGGCCGGGTGCTCATTGGCGTAGTCCGTGCTGGCGGCGTAGTCCTCCAAAAAGGCCGCCAGCGCCGCAGGATGCTCATCAGCAAATGCCTTGCGGGCCACCAGTACCGAAGTGATCAGGCGGCTGCCGTTGTCCAGCGCATCCCATTCGGCGCTCATATCCAGCGCCACACGCAGGCCCTCCACCTGGCTCTGCGCCACGGTGACGAAGGGCTGGGGCAGCATGGCCACGGCGTTGTCCTGCTCTGCCATCAGGGCCACGATCTCCGTGGGCTCGCTCTTCCACTCCACCTGTACGTCCTCACCCAGAGTCAGCCCGTGCTGCGAGAGCAGATAGGTCAACGCGTACTCCGGGGTAGCGCCCTTGCCGGTGGCGTAGATGGTCTTTCCGTTCAGAGAGGCAATGTCCGTCACCGTCTCGCCGCCCTTTTCCACGATATACAGCACACCCAGCGTGCCGGCGGCCAGCAGCACCACGCCGCCCTCCGTCTGGTTATACAGAATGGCCGCCACGTTGGCCGGCACCGCCAGCACATCCAGCTCGCCCTGCACCAGCTGGGGCGTCAGCTCATTGGCGCTGGCCGCGATGGTGTACGTATACGCGTTCTGGCCCAGGCCGTTGTCCGCATCGTCAAACAGCTTTACCATGCCCATGGAGGTAGGGCCCTTCAGCCCGCCCAACCGCACAGTGACCGGCTGGACGGCGGATTTGTCGCCATCCTCAATGGGCATAGGCGTTTTCGGCGTTACGCAGGCGCACAGCGTCAATGCCAGCGCCAGCGCCAGCAGCAGGGATATCATTTTTTTCATGTTGTTTTCTCCTTTCCGTGATACGGTCTCTTATACAAAGCTGTCGTGCAGCATGCCTATCTGTCTTCTATCGGTGTGATCACGTTGGAGTACAGCGTCTTGGCACTGACACCCTCCAGCCTCCCGATCTTCCCGCTGAGGGCGGAGATCGCGTCCTGCGGCGCATCCAGCACCACGGAGATGATGTTCACGCCCCGGGCGCGGTAGGGCACGCCCATCCGCCCAATGATATATGCGCCGTACTGATGCAGCAGCGCGTTCAGCTCCGCCACTGCGTCCTCATTTTCTACGATGACCGCAATGACCGCCACCCGTGTTTCCATAGCAAAACCTCCCGTCGTAAGATCCGCGGCTAAATAAAAAAGCCGCGCCGCCACCGCGACACGACCACAGCGCCCGCTTCGCGGGCGCAGAACCTATGGCGCATCTTCCGTCTCAAGCGTACTTTCGACGTCAGCAGCGTGTTTATTGTACGGCAAACGCCTGCTCTTGTCAAGCTGATCCCGCCGGCGGACTGTTTCAGACAGCCGCCGGTATATAATAAATATAGGAGAGAAGGGCGGGACCGTGGGGTAAGAACGGCCCCGCCCGGGGGAAGCGGTTTAATGCTTTTCGCTGGCGCGGCGGGCGGGCTTCTCCGCACAGCGGACGCCGGGCAGCAGCGTCAGCAGCTGGGCGGCAAGGCCAAATACGGCGGCGGGCAGCAGCCAGCTCAGGCCAAGATCATACAGCGGCAGGGCCTCCACCAGCGGCAGCTTCACACCGCAGGTGTGCAGGGTGCACAGCACGCTGGTCAGCAGTGCGCCCAGCGCGGCGCCCCGGCTGACAAAGTCGTGGACCTTGGGTATGATGAGGGAGACGCAAATAAGCACCAGCGTGGGGGGATATACTATATCCAGCACCGGCGCGGCCACGGCCACGATACGGTCCAGGCCCAGGTTGGACACCACGGCGCTGAACACGCAGATGACCGTCACGAACACCTTGTAGCTGATCTTCCCGCGACACAGCTCCGTGAAATACGCCGCGGCGGAGCTGGTCAGGGCGATGGCCGTGGTGACGCAGGCCAGGCCCACCACCACTCCGAAGATCACCATGCCGGTCTTGCCCATCAACGCCTCTATGATGGCCATGATGAGGGCCGCGCGGCCGATGGAGGACGTGTACTGTGCGGACACGGTGGCGCCCAGATAGGCCAGACCCATATACACCGCCAGCAGCAGCACGCCCGCCAGCAGCGCGGCGCCGCCCACCACGCGAAGCTGGCTCTGGCCCCGCTGATAGCCCTTGGCGGTGACGCTTTGCAGCACGATGATGCCGAAGGGCAGGGCCGCCAGCGCGTCCATGGTCTGGTAGCCGGCCTTGATGCCGGTGACGGCCACGTTGTCGATCTGCGCCAGGGGCGCGATATCGCCCAGCGGCGTGATCACACCCTTGATAATAATGGCGAACAGGCCCACCAGCAGCAGCGGCGTGAGCACCTTGCCTACAATGTCCACCACGGCGGACTCCTTGATGCACAGAGCCAGGATCACCGCGAAGAACACCACGGAGAACACCACCGGCGATACGCCGGACAGGTTGGGCGCGATGGCCATCTCATAGGTGCTGGCGCTGGTGCGGGGGATGGCCACCATGGGGCCGATACACAGAATGATGGCGCACATGAGGATCTCGGCGGGGACTTTGCCCGCCCGTTCCAGTACCTTCTCGCTGCTGCCCACGCGGAGCAGGGCGAACATACCCATCATCGCCAGACCGATATCCGCAATGAAATAGGTGGAAAAGCCCGCCAGCCACTGGCTGCCGGCCTCCATGCCCAAAAAGGGCGGGAAGATCACGTTGCCCGCGCCGAAAAACATGGAAAACAGCGCAAAGCCCACGACAACGATATCTGCCGCGGTGTTTTTCCTCTGTCCGATCATTCTGATTTCTCCATTTCTCTTCTCTTGTTCCCACGCCGCCGACTGCGGCGCGCCGGTGCAGGCTCACGCTTTAAAGCGCGTTGCATCCTGTGCATATAGCGTATCATGCTTTTCATCATTACGGAAATGACGCTTATCGAACGGCACATGAAAAATTTTGATGGCGTATAAAAACGTTTACCGCATTTTCCAAATCGTTGGTGGAAAGTTTACGTTTATGGCATTGAACGGCGACAGCTCTTGTGATATAGTTAAAAATAATCGTTGCAATTTTGTCCAATTTGTACAGAAAGCGAGGCCCCTATGGATGACAAACGGCTGCGGGCGCTGCTGACGGCAGTGCAGTGCGGCAGCTTTGGAAAGGCGACGGCGCAGCTGGGCTACACCCAGTCCGCCATGACGCACATGGTGAACAAGCTGGAGGCCGAGCTGGGCTGTACCCTGCTCACCCGCAGCAGCCACGGCGTCCGGCTCTCGGAGGAGGGTGAGCACCTGCTGCCCTATATACAGGACTATCTGCGCGCCAGTGAGACCCTGCGGCGGGAGGCGGCGGCCCAGGGCGAGACCCACAACCGCGTGCTGCGGATCGGCTGCTTCGCCAGCATCGCCCGGGCACGGCTGCCGGCGCTGCTGCAGAAGTTCCGCAAGCTGCACCCGGAGATCAAGATCGACGTACTGGTGGGCGGCTATGAGCTGGCCGCGGCGCTGGAGGAGGAACGGGTGCAGCTGGCCCTGGTGGAGGAGACTTGCGGCAAGGGCTTCTATTGGACGCCGCTGACGGACGCGCCGCTGGTGGCGGTGGTGCCGCCGGACTTCCCCTGGACGGAGGACGTCATCCCCCTGGAGCGCCTGCTGCAGGAGACATTTCTCTCCTGCCCGGAGCAGTATGTGGCGCGGCTGCTGCCGCCGGAGGCACCACGGCTGGAGGTCACGGCGTCGGACGACGCGGCCATACTGTCCATGGTGGCGGCGGGACTGGGCGTGTCGGTGCTGTCCGCCTTCTCTCTGGCGGGCTATGAGGGCCAGGTGCGGGTGCTCCCGCTGGCGGAGCCGCTGTCACGCCGGCTGGGCGCGGCGGTAAAGACACCGCCGCCGGCCAACAGCGCCGCCCGGTATTTTCTCTCTTTCCTGAAGCGGCAGTACCCCGCCGAGCCGGCGGATAACGAATAAAAGGAGGTCCCGGCCCATGTGTACTGCGGCCACATACAAGACAAAATACTTCTATTTCGGGCGCAATCTGGACTATGAGCGCGGCTTCGGCGAGCAGGTGGTCATCACACCCCGGCACTTTCCCCTGCCCATGCGGCACCTGCCGGACCTGACGCGGCACTACGCCATGATCGGCATGGCCTCTGTACAGGACGGCTATCCCCTGTACTATGACGCGGTGAACGAGAAGGGCCTGTGCATGGCGGGGCTGAACTTCGTACGCAGCGCTGTATACGGCCCCTGCGCGCCGGGAAAGGCCAACGTGGCCCAGTTCGAGCTGATCCCCTGGCTGCTGGGCTGCTGCGCCACGGCGGCGGAGGCCCGGGACCTGCTGGCGGAGAGCCGCATCACCGACGACGCCTTTCTGCCGGGGCTGCCCCCGGCCCGGCTGCACTGGCTGCTGGCGGACCGGGAGCAGTGCTTCGCGGTAGAGCAGACGGCGGAGGGCCTGCGGATCTATGAGGACCCGGCGGGCGTGCTGACCAACGAGCCGCCCTTCCCCATGCAGCTGTTCCGGCTGAACGACTACGCCCAGCTGTCCCCCCAGCCGCCGGAAAACCGCTTCTCCCCCGCCCTGCCGCTGGAGACATACAGTCGGGGCATGGGCGCCATGGGTCTGCCCGGCGACCTGTCCTCCCCCTCCCGGTTCGTGCGGACGGCCTTTACCCGGCTGAACAGCCGCTCCGGCGACGGCGAGGCCGAGAGCGTCAGCCAGCTCCTGCACATTCTGGGCGCGGCGGCACAGCAGCGGGGCTGCTGCGTGCTGGAGGACGGCGCGTGCGAGCTGACGCTGTATACCAGCTGCTGCAATGCCGACACCGGGGTGTATTACTACACCACCTACGACGCCGCCCAGCTGTGCGCCGTGGATATGCACCGCGCCGACCTGGACGGCACGGCGCTCGCCTGCCAGCCGCTGGACACGGCGTGGCGGGTACACTATCAGAATTAACGCAGAAAAGTACGGGACGGGGCCTGACGGCCCCGTCCCGTTTATTTCAGCAGGGCGGTAAAGGTGATGGTATCGCCCTCCGTGCGGGCGGAGATGGCGCCGCGATGGCCCTCGGCAATGCTCCGGGCGATGGAGAGCCCGATGCCGAAGCCGCCGGCGGTGCGGGCCGGGTCCGCCCGGTAAAACCGGTCAAAGAGCTTGCCGGTATCGATGCTTCCGGCGTTCTCGCAGCGGTTGGACACCCGCCGCGCCACCAACCCAAGCACCGGCAGCGTGCAGATCGCGTCCGCCGCCAGGGACCACACCAGCACCGTCCGCACGGCGCGGCGGGACTGGCTGCACTCCAGGAAGATAGCCATGCTGCGCCCGTCCTCCATCCGGGTCACCAGAAAGCGGTAGCCGCCGCCGCAGCCCAGACCGGCAGCGTACAGACCGGCATGGGCGGCATGGGCGGCATGGGCAGCATGGGCGGTCAGTCCGGCCAGATACCCGGCGGCAGCTTTGACCCCGGCAGCGCCCCCACCCCGCCCAGCGGCGCGTTCCGGCCGGGAAACAAGCAGTAAAGGCCGGCGCTGGACACAAAACACCACACCCCACGGCGCAAGCGCCGCGGGGTGTGGTGTTTTGTGGGGAGAGGAAGACAGGAAGAAAGCTCCGTCGGTTATCGTTGTTGATATGCCCGCATGGCCGCCTCGATCCGGTCGGCCGCGGCTGACAGTGCCGCGGCGTCACTGGCAAAGGAGAAGCGCAGGAAGCAGCCCTGAGTCATGCCGTAGGCCGCGCCGGAGACGCCCACCACCTTGGCATGGTCCAGAATGTAGTCGCACATCTCGTCGGAGGTCATGTCCACATCGAAGGACACCCAGGTGTAGAAGGCGCCCTCGGGCATCTGACAGTGCACGCCCGGGATGGCGTTGAGCCGGCCCACAAAGGCATCGCGCCGACGCTGGTAGCTCTGGCGCATGGCCTCTACCTCATCAGGGATGCGGAAGGCCTGCACCGCGCCCTCCTGCAGAAAGCCGCTCATGCAGGAGACGCTCTGCTGGTGCAGCCGCTGGCGGTGGAGGACCTGCCGCCGTTTCAGTACTGTATGTACAACAAAAATCAGATGATCTACGCCTCCTCCCACCGGTTTTTCCAGCATTACAGCATTATTCCCAACACGCTGATCCACTGCGGCGATCCGGTCATCAACCACACGCTGGTGGCCTCTCTGGAAAACTGCGCCTCTTTCATCCCCAGCTACTTCATTGGCCGGATACCGTCGGATACTCTGCGAAAGCTTATTTTCTACGCCATAGACGTCCCCGAGCTCAGCTGGGAGCTGCGGGTGCTGTACCGTCGGGACAGCGCTCTGGGCATCTTCGCCCGGGAGATGATACGACTGGTCAGAGAGACGCCCTGGCGCCCCTTGCTGTAAATCGACCACGTCAACAAAAGATACCCGGCGCGCCGAAGGCGTGCCGGGTATCTGCGTCTCATTGCATTTGCAGCCAGCCGATCAAGGCCAGGTGCGCCGGGTAGTACAGGTAAAACAGCCACTTCATCACCGTGTTCACCCGCGGCGACGGCCCACGCTGCCCGTTATACAGCGCCAGCACGGGAACGGCCAGCACCACCGCCAGCTGCACCAGGCCGTAGACCCAGTCCAGCGCCAGGGCGTACACCACCGCGTAAAGCGCCACATAGAACATCATCCACAGCGCCTGCGTCTTCAGCTTTCCCCGATTGGTACCGAAGGCCATGATGCACAGGGCGGCGATACAGCTCCAGTCCGCCGGGAAGCTGACCAGGCAGATCAGCAGGATCAGCGCCACCTGCACCGCCGGGCGGAGCCGCCGGTCATGGACCACCCGCAGCATCACCAGCCCCCATGCCAGCGACCACATGACGCTGGTCTGGTTCAGCACTCTGCCGGAGGAAAACGGGATAAACGACCGCCAGCCGGCAAAATCCGCCGACGCGAACATATAGGCGAAGTGGGATATGACCGCGAACAGGAACATCCGCGCCGTGTATTTCCGGATATCCCGGGTGTGGTGATAGCCCTCCGCCACAAAGTAGCACATGATGGGACAGGTCAGCCGACCGATGATATGCATCGCCAGTGGCAGCACCGCCCGGGGATAGCCGGGAAACAGCCACCAGGCCACATGGTCGACGGTCATGGCCGCGATGGCGACGAGCTTGATCGCGTTGGAATCCAGCGTTTTTTTCATAGGCGTTTTCCCTCCCGCACAGCACACTGCCGCCATTGTAGCAGATAGGCAGGAGATGTGCAACGCCTATTCGTGCGGCCGCGGCGTTATGCGCCGGCCTTCTCCTTGCGGATGGCCTCGGCGATACGCTCCAGGCCGGTCTGCACCGTGGCGCGGGGCATGGCCAAATTCAGGCGGATATGCCCCCTGGCGTTGCCCACGAACAGGCCGTCGCCGCCCTCCAGCAGCACGCCGGCCTTGTTGGCAAAGAAGTCCGGCAGGTCCTCCACCTCCGGCAGCACCTCCCGCAGGTCCACCCAGGCGAAGTAGGTGGACTCAGGAATGGTAAACTTCGCGCCGGGAATGTTCTCCTTCAGGAAACGGTCCACCAGGGCCAGGTTGCCGTCCACATAGGCCTTCAGCTGCTCCAGCCAGGGGCCGCCGTACTCATAGGCCGCCTTGTGGGCCGCGATGGACAGCGGGTTCACCGCGCCGATGTTCTTGTCCCGATCCTGGAAGCGGGCACGCTCCTCCGCGTCGCGGATGATAATATTGGAGTGCATCAGGCCCGCCAGATTAAAGGTCTTGCTGGCGGACATACAGGTGATGAGCCGGTCATAGTCCGGCATGACCTTGCCCATAGGGGTATGGTGCAAGCCGGTGCGGATCAGGTCGCAGTGGATCTCGTCGGACACCACCCACAGCCGGTGCTTTTCGATGATGGCCGCCATGTGGCGCAGCTCATCCTCGGTCCAGATGCGGCCGGTGGGGTTGTGGGGATTGCAGAGCATCAGCAGCTTCACATCCGGGTCGGCGGCCTTCGCCTCAAGGTCCTCCCAGTCCACGGAGAAGCGGCCGCCCTCCTCCCGCAGGGGCGAGGTCACCAGCTCCACGCCGTTGTATTCGCAGGCGTGGAGGAAAAAGCCGTAGGCAGGCGTCATGGTCAGGACCTTGCCATTCAGCGGCTTGACCAGGTCCTCCGTCAGCTGGTACAGCGCCGGGATGACGCCGGGAGAGAACGTCAGCTGCTCCTTGGGGAAGGACCAGCCGTAACGGCTCTCGCACCAGGCGCGCAGCGCCTCATAATAACCCTTATCGTACACCAGGGTATAGCCCAAAATGCGCCGATCTACCCGGTCGGTGATGGCCTGCAGGATCTCCGGCGCCACAGCGAACTCCATGTCCGCCACCCACATCCGGATGAATTCCTCGTCCTTGTAGGGGAACACCCTCTCCGGCCCGCAGTGGAAAATGTAGGGCCGCCAGCCCTCTACATTCTCGGAATTGGTGTTGCGCCGATCAATGATCTCGTCGAAGTTGTAGGTCATGGTGTATCGCTCCTTTCCTGTTATGGTTTTATAATACCAGCCGCCGCGCGCCCCGTCAAAGCCCGCCGCTTACTTTTCAGGAACGAATTTTGTGAAAAACTTTCCTCACAATTATATTTTCCCTTGCGCGGACCGGGAAAAGCGTCTATACTGAAAAGCAGAGGGTCAAATCACTAAAACTTGATTTTGAGGAAAGTGCCATGACATTGACAGAAGAGATCGGCGCGAAGATCAAATACTACCGCAAAAAGCGCGGAATGAAGATCGTGGAGCTGGCGGCGCTGCTCCACAAAACCGGGGCCACCGTATCCAAGTACGAAAGCGGGCAGATCGCCATGGACGTGGTGACGCTGTACGAGGTGGCGGCCGCCCTGGGTGTGCCGCCGGAAAAGCTGCTGTACTGTGCCCCGCTGCCCGTGGAAGATCTGACGGCCGACAGCGTGCCCGCCTTCTTCCGCGGCGTTGACCGGCTGTATATGTACTATTTCGACGGCCGGAACAACAGTCTGGTCCGCAGTGTCATCGATATCCGGGCCAAGACCGGCGCCAACGCCTATGACATAGCGCTGTACATGAACTTTCAGGACTATCAGCAGTACCGGAACTGTGAAAACACCTATCTGGGTACGCTGAGCCACTACGATGCCCTCAGCAACATCGTTACCCACAATCAGGACACGGAGATGGACGTCTATCTCCTCTGTCTGCCCGCCTCCTATCTGAACGCCGGAACAAAGTGGGGGCTGGGCTTCGGCATCTCCTGCCGACCCATTATGCCTACCTCCACCAAGGTATTTCTGTCCAAGAGCATCCAGCCGGAGACACCGGAGTTTCTGCAGGACCTGCGCATCTCCCGGGAGGACATTCAGCTGCTGAAGCGCTACAATATGCTGTCCGTGATGTGAACGGCCCCAAACGGATATCCTGAAAGTAGACTTGCTGGCTTATGCGGTGTTCCGCCTTACGATTGAATTCTTTCGATGCAGTGCCTACGACATAGGATGAATAAATCCGATTTTTCATCCTCCAAATATATACGATAACCGTGAAGGCCCCCGGGTAATTCCCGGGGGCCTTACTTCGCATTTTGGTGGGATTTCGCCATGGCAACGCCTATTCGCATCTGCTCGTGCTGCAAAGGCCAATCACAGGCCGATCCGGAAGATGCTGGCGTTCCTGCCGACGCAGAACAGCAGAAAGGCCTCGTGTAGCTTCTCCTTATCCGGCAGTTCTGTCAGAAAAATGGCAGAGAGCTTCAGTGCGGTCTCGTCGTGAAACCGTTGAAAGACTTCCAGAAAAAGCTGCTCCTTATCTGCGAAATGGGCGTATAGCGAAGACTTCTGTATGCCGATCTCCTTAGCGATGGCCGCGATAGAGGTGCCGGAATAGCACAGCGACGTATGAACGTTCATTCGTATAAAAGAATAGCGCTCTTTTTCATCCTGTCAAACGGAAATAAAAAGAACCCGCGATTATCAGCAAAAAAGGCAACAAATAAAGCAGATATTCGTCGGATAAATCTGTTGACATTTCGCAAACTGTGTGCTATAACATGACCAACTGAACGTACGTTAGGAACGCGAAATAGGGTCGCTCCCTGTGCCACAAGTGTATCAAAAGCAAAAAGCGAAAAAGAAAGACTGGGCTGACATCTGGCAGGCCGGCAACGGTGCGCTTGGTTTGGAGACCTCTCTGCCCGTTATGCTGACCGAGGGCGTCAACAAGGGCCGGATCACCATGCAGAAGCTGGTGGAGGTCATGTGTGAAAATCCCGCCAAGCTGTTCCGTATCTTCCCCAAGAAGGGCACGCTGCAGGTGGGCGCCGACGCCGATGTGGTACTGGTGGATCTGAACAAGGAGTACACCGTCGACGCGGCTAAGTTCCACTCTGTGGTGAAGCACAGCCCCTTCAACGGCTTTGCCGTCAAGGGTGCTCCCGTGCTGACCATGGTGCGCGGCACCGTCGTGGCCGAAAACGGCGAAGTTGTGGCACAGCCGGGCCACGGCAAGATGGTGCAGCCCATCAAGTAAGGAAGTGATACTATGGCTTTTGCAAATCGATCCCGTATTGAGCAGACGGTCGAAGCGTTGGCGCAGTTCAACGCAACGCCCGGCGCAGGCATTACCCGTCTGTCCTACACCACAGAGTACCGAGCTGCCCAGGCGTACCTGAAGCAAGAGCTCGAGGCAGCAGGCCTGTCCGTCCGCCTGGATTCCATGGGTAATCTGATCGGCCGGAAGGAGGGCACAGATCGTTCCCTGGCGGCCATCGCCGTTGGTTCCCATCTGGATTCCGTCCGCAATGGCGGTAAATACGACGGTGCCATGGGCATTATCTGCGGTCTGGAGCTGGCCCGGATGATGCAGGAGGACAACCTCTCTCTGCGGCATCCCTTTGAGGTGATCGCTATTGTGGAGGAAGAAGGCAACTCCTTCAGCTCCGGTATCCTGGGCGGCAAGGCTCTGTCCGGCCTGCTGGAGACGGACTATCTGAAGCAGTTGACAAACAACGACGGCGTCACCGCCTACGATGTCATGAAGGCCTACGGCTTGACCCCGGATGACTTGCCTCAGGTAAAACGCGATAAGACCAGTTGGGCTTATTTCATCGAACCCCATATTGAGCAGGGCCCGGTGCTGGAAAGCGAAAAACTGTCCGTCGGCATCGTGGATACCATCGTGGGTATCCGCACCAAGAAGCTCATCATCACAGGCCGGCCCGATCACGGTGGAACGACCCCCATGCGCCTGCGTCTTGACGCTGTTGTGGCGGCTATGAAGATCGTGCATCTCGTGGATGAAGTGGCCCGGGAGCTGAATGATGGCACCGTGACCACCTGCGGCTCCCTCCACGTGGAGCCGGGCGCGCCCAACGTGGTTCCCGGTAAGGTAGAAATGTCGGTGGAGTGCCGCTCACCCCACCAGGCGTCCATCGATACCATTTTTGGCGCAGTGGAAAAGCTGTTGGCACAGCTGCAAGCAGAAGGCTATCAGACCGAGACCGTCGGCTTGATGGAAGTGGCCCCCGTCCACCTGTCCGAAAAAGTCACCGCCGCATTGTCTCAAGGGCTGCGCGAAAACAAACTACCGCTGAAGACGTTGCCCAGCGGCGCCGGACATGATTCCATGTTCATTTCCCAGGTAACGGATGTAGGCATGCTTTTTGCTCCCAGCAAGAATGGCCGCAGCCACTGCCCGGAAGAGTTTACCCCCGCCGGCGATATTGCCAAGTGCTGCGACGTGGCATATACCGCCCTGAAAGAGCTGGATCGCGATTGATCCTTCCGCTCTCCCATAAAAAGCCAGGCCTCTGGGTACCCGGAGGCCTGGCTTTTTGCTTTGTCAAAACAAAGCAGAGGATCCGGAAGTGCCCTGAAACGCAATATGCTCTCATTATTTCAATGATGAGTAGGTTTCCGATTCTCCCCTATTCTGTTTCTATATTTCGGAAAAATGCAAATCGGCGACATCAAACCTGTACACGTTCAACGATAGGAAATCATGTGGTGTATCTTCCAGTAGATTCTCAAGGAACTGTCCAGTTCGATACCTATTCGTATCGCCCAAGACCGGCACCATGTTCGACCCGGATTCCTTCCGGCACACCCATGAGAAGAGCCTGAAGGCCATCGGCGCGGAGCACATCAGGTTTCACGACCTAAGGCACACCTTCGCCACGCTGTCCCTCAAGTACGGTGTGGACGTCAAGACGCTGTCCGGCGCACTGGGACACTATGACGCGGGCTTTACCCTCAGCACCTACACCCACGCCACGGAGGGGATGAAGCGTGACGCCGCCGACACCATCGGCAGCGTCATCAGCCAGACCATGTAGACCACAAAAAACAGCACCGGAGAGGGGCGGATGGCATCATCCGCCCCTCTCCGGTGCTTTCTTGACCTCTCGGCTTTTGGGTCACGGTTTGGGTCAAGCGAAAAACGCCAAAATGCTGCGTCACTATTTGGGAGTATAAACAGAAAAAAGTTCCTGATTTTTTACGAAATCAGGAACTTTTTGGTGGAGACTGCTGGACTCGAACCAGTGACCTCCTGCGTGTGAAGCAGGCGCTCTAACCAGCTGAGCTAAGCCTCCGAATTGTCGGCGACCCTCGGGGTGCCGACATGGTGACCCGTACGGGAATCGAACCCATGTTACAGCCGTGAAAGGGCCGTGTCTTAACCTCTTGACCAACGGGCCGTCTTTCGAGGGGTATACCGGAGAGATGCTGACGCATCTCTCCGGTGTGGTAGCGGCGACTGGATTTGAACCGGTGACACTGCGGGTATGAACCGCATGCTCTAGCCAACTGAGCTACGCCGCCATGTCATCCTCGACAGGCACGAGTTACTATACCATATTTCAGCTCCCTTTGTCAACAGCTTTTTTGCAAAACCGGGAGAAAATACGAGGGACGCGGCTGGCGCCGTGTCCCCCGTGCGTCAATTTATTAATACATCCCCATGCCGCCCATGTCGGGTGCGGGGGCTGCCGGTGCGGGGGGCTGGGGCTTGTCGGCCACCAGGGATTCGGTGGTCAGCACCATGCCGGACACACTGGCGGCATTCTCCAGGGCGCTGCGGGTGACCTTGGCGGGATCCACGATGCCGCTGGCGATCATATCGCAGTACTCCTCCTTATAAGCGTCGAAGCCGTAGCCGTTCTTGCCGGCGGAGCGCACCTTCTCCAGCACCACGGAGCCGTCGATGCCGGCATTGGCCGCGATCTGGCGGATGGGGGCCTCCAGGGCCTTGGCTACCAGGGACACGCCCACACGCTCGTCGCCCTCGGTGCTGTTCAGCAGCGCGGTGACGGCGGGGATCACGTTCACATAGATGGTGCCGCCGCCGGCCACGATACCTTCCTCCACAGCGGCCTTGGTGGCGTTCAAGGCGTCCTCGATACGCAGCTTCTTCTCCTTCATCTCGGTCTCGGTAGCCGCACCGACCTTGATGACCGCCACGCCGCCGGCCAGCTTGGCCAGGCGCTCCTGCAGCTTCTCCTTGTCGTACTCGCTGGTGGTCACACCGATCTGCGCGCGAATCTGGGCCACACGGTCCTTGATAGCCTGCTGGTCGCCCATACCGTCCACGATGATGGTGTTCTCCTTGGTCACCTTGATCTGGCGGGCACGGCCCAGCATATCAATGGTGGCATCCTTCAGCGTCAGGCCCAGCTCCTCGCTGATGACCTGGCCGCCGGTCAGGATAGCGATATCCTGCAGCATCTCCTTGCGGCGGTCGCCAAAGCCGGGGGCCTTGACGCACACCACGTTCAGCACGCCCTTCAGGCGGTTCACCAGCAGGGTGGACAGGGCCTCACCCTCCACGTCCTCGGCGATGATAACCAGCTTCTTGCCGCTCTGCAGCATCTGCTCCAGCAGGGGCAGGATGTCGGAGATCACAGAGATCTTCTTATCGGTGATGAGGATGTAGGGATCGTCCACGACGGCCTCCATCTTCTCCATATCGGTGGCCATATAGGGGGTGATGTAGCCGCGGTCGAACATCATGCCCTCCACGACCTCGCTGTACGTCTCGGCGGTCTTGGACTCCTCGATGGTGATCACGCCGTCGGCGCTGACCTTCTCCATAGCCTCGGCGATCAGCTTGCCGATGGTCTCGTCGCCGGAGGACACGGTGCCCACGCGGGCGATGTCATCGGTGCCGTTGACCTTCTGGCTCTGCTCCTTGATGGCGCCCACAGCGGCCTCCACGGCCTTGGCCATGCCCTTCTTCATCACGATGGGGTTGGCGCCGGCGGCCAGGTTACGCAGGCCCTCGCGGATCATGGCCTGTGCCAGCAATGTAGCGGTCGTCGTGCCGTCGCCGGCCACGTCATTGGTCTTGGTGGACACCTCGCGCACCAGCTGCGCGCCCATGTTCTCGAACGGATCGTCCAGCTCGATCTCCTTGGCGATGGAAACACCGTCGTTGGTGATAAGGGGTGTGCCGAACTTCTTATCCAGCACCACGTTGCGGCCCTTGGGGCCCAGGGTGACCTTTACGGTATCGGCCAGCTGATTGACACCGGCTTCCAGCGCCTTGCGGGCTTCGTCGCCGCGCTTGATGATCTTTGCCATATCTAATGCCTCCAAAATTGAGAATGATTTACAGGGGAACACGCAAACTTAAAGCATTTGCCGCGGCGTGTACGCGGCAAAGCACATCACTCCACGATAGCCAGGATGTCGCTCTGCTTGACGATGATATACTCCACGTCCTCCAGCGTCACCTTGGTGCCGGCATACTTGTCGGTGATGACCTTGTCGCCGGCCTTCACGGACATGACCACGGTCTTCCCGTCAACGGTGCCGCCGGGGCCCACGGAAATGACCTCAGCCACAGAGGGCTTCTCCTTGGCGGAGCCGGTCAGGATAATGCCGCCCTTGGTGGTCTCCTCCGGCTCGGTCATCTTCAGCACCACGCGGTCAGCAAGCGGTGTCAGCTTCATAGTTGGTTCCTCCTTGTATTTCTATTTTTGATAAAACAGTTTCAGCGTTAGCACTCAAAATGCTTGAGTGCTAACGCTGATTATCATACCACACTATGCGGGATTTGCAAGGGGGAAACGGAGAAATTTTGAAAAATTCACAAAATGTTCAAGCGCTGTCCTCAGCCGCGGGCCGTCCGGTTGCAGGAGCAGCCCTCCGGGCCGAAGAAGTTCAGCTTTTTGTCGTGCAGCTTAATGGTCACATCGCTGTTGACCACGCTCTCGCCGTCCAGGCAGGTGACGATGTCCGGCTTCTCCGAGTGGATATGTACCACCTTGGGACAGGAGCAGTGCGCGTATTCCGGAAACTTGGCGTACTCGCCCCTGGAGTACGGCCCCACGAATTTCAGGAACGTGCGGCGGTTGACCTCTCTGACCACCAGGGTATTCAGCACGCCGTCATCCATCCGGGCCTCGGCCACAGGCATAAAGCCGCCGCCGTAGTACCGGCCGTTGCACACAGATACCAGCGACCAGTCGCCCTCCGTGGTCACATCGTCCAGGGTGATGGTCCAGTGGGTGCCGATGCCCTTGAACAGGAAATTCACCGCCAGAGAGTAGATATAGCTGCCCTTGCCGTCCAGCAGCGGGCTCTCGCTGTATTTATGTACGTCCCGGGCCACCCGCGCGTCGATGCCGGAGCAGGCGATGGTCAGCGCCACGCGGCCGTTGACGTCGATGGCGTCCATAGGAAACTGCGGGCCGTCCCATAGGTTTTCGGCGTCCCGGAACTTCTCCATATCATCGCCGAAGTTCTTTAGGAAATCGTTGCCGGTGCCCACGGGGATCACGGTCATGGCGGCGTTGTCATAGCCGATAATGCCGTTGGCCACCTCGTTGACGGTCCCGTCGCCGCCGCAGGCGTAGAACCGCAGTGCCTCGCCCGTCTCGCAGAGCTTCTTCGCCAGCTCCGTGGCGTGGCCCTGCTTTTTCGTCAGGATGCACTGCACGTCCAGCCCGTGCTTCTGCCGCAGCGACTCCGCCATGTCGTAGATCTTCTGCCGGCTGTCGGTCTTGCCCGCCGTGGGATTGATGATAAAAATATGCTTCATCGAGGCTCTCCTCCTCATCAACATATTAGAATTTCGTTGAATTTATTTCGAAAGCATACGGGTAATTGTATCATGTTTCTGCAAAAGAAAGTGAACAAATTGAAAATAAAGTCATATGCCGGGGATTTATTAAGGCAGGGCGGAAAAGATGTCCCCCCTAACGGCTCAGATTTTTCGCTGAGGCGCGGCGCGGCAGCGTAGGCGTACTTTGTGTACGGCAAGCCGCCGCAACAAAGCATCAGCGGAAAAGATGGCCATCAGACATTGCCGTACATAAACACATCACACTTGATCATGCCGTTATAGAGCTTGCGCTTTTTGTCCGCCGGCTTGCCGAAGCAGCGCTCGAACTCCGTGTGGCTCGAAAGCACCAGTGTGCGCCAGCCTGCGGGCAGCGTGCGCCACGCCTTGCCGAAGGCGCGGTACAGCGCCTCGGCCTCCTGTCTCTCCAGCAGGCGCTCGCCGTAGGGCGGGTTGGTCACCAGCTGGCCATAGGTGCTGTCCCGGTGGAATTGGGCCGCGTCGGCCACCTCAAAGCGGACGCAGTCGTCCACGCCGGCCTTGCGGGCGTTGTCCCGGGCAATGTCCACGGCGCGGGGGTCGATGTCGCCGCCCCAGATATCGTACTGCCCATGAAATTCCCTGTCCTGGGCCTCATCTGCCGCGTCCATCCAGCACGCAGGCGGCAGGAATGCCCACTTCTGGGCGTCAAAGCGCCGGTCCAGACCGGGGGCGCGGTTTTTGGCGATGAGCGCCGCCTCGATGGGGATAGTACCGCTGCCGCAGAAGGGATCGCAGAAGGGGTCGCGGCCCCGGTAGCGGCTGAGGGTCACCAGTGCCGCCGCCAGCGTCTCCCGCAGGGGCGCCTCCACGCCTACGGCGCGGTAGCCCCGCTTGTACAGCCCTTCGCCGCTGGCATCCAGGCCGATGGACACCTGATCCTTGAACACGGAAAAGCGTATCTGGTATTTCGTCCCCGTCTCCGGAAACTGATCCATGCCGTAGTGGGCCTTCAGGCGCTCCACCACGGCCTTTTTGATGATGCTCTGGCAGGCGGGCACGGAGTGCAGCTGGGAGGAGATGGAGTAGCCCTTTACCGGGAAGGCCGCCTCCCGGGGCAGAAACTCCTCCCAGGGGATGGCGCGCACGCCCTGGAACAGCTCCTCGAAGCTCCGCGCCGGGAACTGCCCCAGCAGGGCGATGACCCGGGCGCCGCAGCGCAGATTGATATTCAGCCGGGCGCAGTCCGCCCAGCTGCCCTGACAGAGCACACGGCCGTTTTCCGCACGCACGTCGGCCAGGCCAAGGCGCTTGATCTCGTCGGCCACCAGCTTTTCCAACCCCAGCAGGCAGGGGATCTCGTAAGTTATCATGGGATACACCTCGGTTTCTTGACTACCAAAGAGTATACCGAAAAATACCAGGGCGCGCAACCTAAATTTCCAGTGGCTTTTCGGGACCGCTTACGCTATAATAGGGAATGTAAACCTGAGGTTGCACCATGCACGGTACATTGGCAGACAATTTTACGGAAATGCAACCTGAACGTGATAGACTTTTCCGTCGGTGTCCCGTATACTGACGGCACCGAAAGCAAAGGAGGACACATATGGCATTTGGTGATCGGCTGGCAGCGGTACGGCGCGGCAACGGACTGACACAGGAGCAATTCGCCGAGCAGTTGCAGGTCTCCCGCCAGGCGGTGAGCAAATGGGAAAGCGGACGGGGCTACCCGGAGATGGAGAAGATCCTTTATATCTGCAACCGCTATCAGGTGTCTATCGCCGACCTGTTCGCCGAGGAGGCCCCGGTACCCGCCGCGGCGGTGGAGGCACGCCCCGCGCCGGAGCAGGAGGCCGCCCCCCTGCCCCGCGCCACGCTGGGCAGCGCCGTGGGCGCCTTCCTGACCAACCTGTCCCCGAAGAACAAATGGCTGGCCGCAGGTGTGCTGGTGGGCATCGGTGCGCTGGCCGGCATCATTGGGCTTATTCTGAGAGGAGGCGACACAGACATGGCGACAACGATATGGATCGCTGCTATCATCATTTTCGGCGTGGCGGAGACCGCCACCGCCGGGTTGACATCCATCTGGTTCGTCCTGGGCAGCGTGGCCGGACTGATCGCCGCAGTATGCGGCGGGCCGGTGTGGCTGCAGGTGGGACTGTTCTTCGCGGTGTCCATCGCGGCGCTGGCCTTTACCCGGCCGCTGGTGGCCAAGCTGATGAAAAAGGATATCAAGCCCACCAACGCCGACCGGGTACTGAACAATGTGGGCCGCGTGACAGAGCGCATCGACAACGCGCTGCCCTCCGGCGCCGTCTATATAGACGGTAAGACCTGGACGGCGCGCAGCGCCGACGGGGAGGTCATAGAGCCGGACGCCGCCGTGCGTATCCTGCGGATGGAGGGCGTGAAGCTCATCGTACAGAAGGAGCCTTGATATGCCGTATGTTCTGGGCGGATTGGCCGCCATACTGCTGGGCGTAGTCGCCCGCATCATCCACCTCATCCATAAGCATACTGAGACTATGAAACACACAGGAGAATAAGGAGGAACTATTATGCCGACATCGGGAACCATCGCCATCATCATTCTGGTCATTCTCATTCTGGCCGTCATCGTCAGCTGCATCCAGATCGTCCAGCAGTCCAAGGCCTACGTCATCGAGCGCCTGGGCGCGTTCCACAGCGTGTGGGGCGTTGGTCTGCACTTCAAGCTGCCCTTCATCGAGCGGGTGGTAAAGAAGGTCAGTCTGAAGGAGCAGGTGGCCGATTTCGATCCCCAGCCGGTCATCACCAAGGACAACGTGACCATGCAGATCGACACCGTCATCTATTTCCAGATCACGGACCCCAAGCTGTACACCTACGGCGTGGAATACCCCATGAGCGCCATCGAGAACCTGACGGCCACCACGCTGCGCAACATCATCGGCGAGCTGGAGCTGGACCAGTCCCTGACCAGCCGCGACACCATCAACGCCAAGATGCGCTCCATTCTGGACGAGGCTACCGACCCCTGGGGCATCAAGGTCAACCGCGTGGAGCTGAAGAACATCCTGCCGCCCCGGGAGATCCAGAACGCCATGGAAAAGCAGATGAAGGCCGAGCGCGAGCGCCGGGAGTCCATCCTGCAGGCCGAGGGCGAGAAGGCCAGCAAGGTGCTGATCGCCGAGGGCGAGAAGCAGTCCACCCTGCTGCGGGCCGACGCCGCCAAACAGGCCAAGATCATGGCCGCCGAGGCCGAGGCGGAGTCCATCCTGAAGGTGCAGCAGGCCATGGCCGACTCCATGCGTATGCTGAATGAGAACGCCCCCAACGACCAGGTCATCAAGCTCAAGGCGCTGGAGGCGCTGCAGAAGGTGGCGGACGGCAAGGCCACGAAGCTCATCATCCCCAGCGAGATACAGGGTCTGGCCGGTCTGGCCGCCAGCGCGAAAATGCTGGTGGAGAACGACGCGCCCGCCGCGGAGTAAGCCTATGGCAAAGAAGGAGCAGCGCTTTATCAAGGTCATGGAGGACAGCGGCTTTATCAGCAGCAGCGAAGTACTGGTGGATACCCAGACCGGTGTGCAGTATCTCTACCACGCCGTGGGCAATTCCGGCGGGCTGACGCTGCTGGTGGACGCCGAGGGCAAGCCCCTGCTGTACCGCAAGACATCGGACGCACCGGAGTTCTGAGAGGAGGGATCGCTATGATCATTACCACCACCCCCACCGTAGAGGGTCGCCGCATCACGGAGTATAAGGGGATCGTATTTGGCGAGGTCATTGCCGGCGTTAACGTGGTCAAGGACATCGCCGCCAGCTTCAGCAACTTCTTCGGCGGGCGCTCCGGCACCTACGAAAGCGAGCTGATCAACGCGCGGGAGCAGGCGCTTTATGAACTGGAGCAGCGCGCCCTCCAACTGAACGCGGACGCTGTGGTGGCCGTGGATGTGGACTATGAGGTGCTTGGCTCTGACAACGGCATGCTGATGGTCACCGCCAGCGGCACCGCCGTCAGACTGGATCGATGAGTTCTGACAGAACCGCCATGGAAGAACGCAGACATTCCTGCCCCTGTGCGGGGCGAAAATGACGCCGCCCGCAACCTGCTGTACTGTCGGAAATACGACGAGTGACGCAAAAAGCACCCCTTTCGGGGTGCTTTTTGCGTCTTATTCAGGACTCCCCCTGGGCAGGCTTGAACACCAGGGCGGCCATATCCGCCAGCGTCTTCTCCGACGCACCGGTGTCCGCGGTCAGACTGTACGCCAGACCGGGAGCGATGTCCCGCCAGATGATGCAGCCGGCGCCGCCCGCGTCCCATCGGAGGACGGTGGGGCACCAGCGGAGCCTGCCCTCCGCCGTCAGGCTGCCGCCGGTGAAGTCGGAGATGTCCGGTATTGTTTCTGAAACGTCCAAAGTGGGGGCCATGCGGTAGTGCCAGGTAACGCTGTTCAGGGTAAAGGAGACTTCGGTGACGGTCTCACCGTTCAGGTCAAAGAGGTCATAGCCCAGCACGTCCGCGCCTTCCGGGGCGGTGGGAACGGTGTAATACTGTGCGTCCATCAGGGTAAAGGCGGTGACCAGCGGCTCTCCGCCGTCCCAGGCCGCGCAGTACCACTGGATACCGGCGGACGTGTCGTACCAGCCCACGGCACCGTCGTCATAGACCAGCAGCGTCAGGTCGTTCACCTGCCAGGTGTCCGCCGGGAGGGTACCGTCCGGGGCGGGCAGGGGCTGGCTGGCATAGGCCGCGCCGTAGTCATAGTCATACCCGTCCAGCAGGACGGTACAGGACACGCCGGTGACGGCGCCCTCGCCGTCCTGACGCCACCGGTAGTCAGAGGTCAGAGACGCGCTCTCCGGCAGGGCCAGAGAGGCAGAGAGCGGCTCGGCGTCCAGCGCAGGCGGCATGGCGACGGAAAAGCTCTTGTCCATGCCGCCGAAGTCGGCGTCCGCGCCGGCGGTATTGTCACCGATACCGGCGGACCAGGGCTGCCACAGGGCCAGGGCCAAGGCCGCGGCGCAGAAGCACGCGGCCAGAGCACCCCAGCGGCGCGCCGCACCGCTGCGGGGCAGGGGACGCTGGGCCTCCTCCAGCAGATCGTCGTCGATGGCGTCCATCCAGCGCTTCATTCTGTTGTCGTTCACAGCATCCCCTCCTTTTCCAGCACGGTACGCAGACGCTGACGGGTGCGGAAGAGGGAGGATTTGACCTTCTCCTCGCCCGCGCCGCAGCTGTCGGCGATCTCGCGGATGCTCTCGCCATACCAGTAACGGCGGATGAAATACGTCCGGCTCTGCCGGGTCAGCTTACGCAGGAAGCCGTTGAGCACCCGGCGGAACTCCTGCTGCTCCAGGGCGCGGACTGCGCCGTCCTCGGCGGGCAGGCAGCCCTCCAGCTCCTCGAAGGCCACAGTCAGGTCGCTGCGGCGCTGGGCGGCGCGGTTATAGTCGCACTTGTCCAGGGCCAGGCGGCGGGTGACGGTGGTGATGTACGCTGCCAGCGACCGGGGACGCTCCGGTGGGATAGCGTTCCACAAACGGAGCCACACGTCACTGACGCACTCCTCCGCGTCCCGAACGTCCGGCAGGATGTGCCGGGCGGCGGCAAGGCAGCGCTTTTCGTATTTCTCCTGCGCGGCGCGGAGGGCCTCCGGGTCGCGGTGGAAAAAATGATCTATGATCTGAGCGTCCTCCATCGGCCACTCTCCTTTCTGTGTGTATCGTTCAGACCATCATAGCACACAGAAAGGGGAAACGCCATAGGAAATCAGAATTTTGCCAGGAATGCGTCGGGTACGGTGCAGCCGTCGGGCAGCACCTCCAGCACCACATAGTTGCCGTTGACGGTAACGGTGGCGTTGTTCTTCCACATACCGGCCTCCTCGGGGTAGTTGGTCTCGTCGGCCATGGCGTCCACGCGGGCCTGGAAGCTCTGGCGAACGATCTCGGCGTCGGCGGCGCTCTCCGCCTCCACCATGGACACCTCGCAGGAGGTGGCGGTGGGCGAGATGAAGAACACGGACTGCTTCAGCTTGGCGTTCTCCAGGCCGGGGTAGTAGCTGTTCAGGATCTCCACAGCCGTCTCCTCCAGCAGCACAGGCGCGTTGTCGCCCAGCTCCTCCTGCACATGCTTGATACCGGCCTCGTACGCCGCCCGCAGGTCAACGGACTGACCGTCGGTCTGCGTCTGGTCGTCCTTTTTCTCGCCGCCGATGTTATCCTCCTTCTGGCCGCAGGCCATCAGAGACATCGCCATGACCAGCGCCATCAGCAATGCAACTATCTTTTTCATCATGTAAGCACTCCTTTCGGGCGCGGGGCAGGTCCCGCGCACTTTACGCCTTCAGGAAGGACGGGATCGTCCTCCGGCGGACAGCGAAACGCCGTCCTCTGCCAATACTGACGGCGGAGGACGGCGTTTGGTTTTGCTTTTTCGTTTATCGCTCGTGGGGCTTGGGGGCGTTCCAGCCCTCGGGAAAGTTTTGCAGCACCCAATGGCGGGTGTGGTCGATGAACGCCTGCGTGGAGTGGGAGAGGGCGTTCTTGTCCTTGACACAGATGCCGATGTCCCGGTGGAACACCTTGGGCAGGGTGCTGGCAGCCAGCGGATAGGCGCACTTGTAGAGCATCAGCTCCTCCATGACGCTGATGCCCAGGCCGCCGGAGACCATGGCCAGGATCGTCTGGTCCTGCTGAACGGTGTATTGGATCCGGGGCCGGACCTTGTAGTGATCGAAAATGGCCTGGATCTCATAGTCGTCGCCCTCATCCAGCAGGATAAGAGGGTACTGCTCCAGGGCCTCCGGTGGGAAGGGCTGGCGGCCCGCCAGCGGGTGGTCGCAGGGCAGGATGACCTTCCACTGGTCCCGCTGGAGCAACCAGTAATCCAGATACTTCTCCGCCGGGGTGGGCAGGGAGATAAAGCCGCAGTCCGCCTGACCGTGGAGGACCCAGTCGGAGATCTCGTTGTTGAAGTTGGAGGGCAGGAGCTCGAACTCGATGCGGGGGTACTTTTCCTGAAATGTCTTGAGCATACCGGGCAGCCACTTTTCCGACACACTGGTGAAGGTTGCCACGCGGATAAGACCGGTATC
The DNA here is from genome assembly GCF_049060325.1 of Vescimonas sanitatis. NCBI lineage: Bacteria > Bacillati > Bacillota > Clostridia > Eubacteriales > Oscillospiraceae > Vescimonas > Vescimonas sanitatis. The sequence continues at coordinate 64,861 of NZ_JBMGPW010000004.1, forward strand.
CAGCCCCCGCAGGTCCTCGGCGTGCTGCTCCAGACGGTGGGACAGGGCGCACATCTCCTGAAAATATGGTGCCAGGGCGCGGCCATCCGCCGTGGGGGTGACACCGCCGTGGCTGCGGACCAGCAGCGTAACGCCCAGCTCCTCCTCCAGCGAGCCGATGGCGTGGCTGACGCCGGACTGGGTGAAATTCAGGGCGCGGGCGGCGGCGGTAAAGCTGCCCAGCTCCACGGTCTTGAGGTATATCTGGTATTTGGTGACGGACATGGGGACACCTCCTGTTCAGGGCCAGTATAGCATATCTCGCCATGTACTGCAAAGTATTTTTCATGGTTTTGATGATAATCATGCGTTTTACAAATTGCTTGTCCTGTGCTATGCTAAAGACACGTTAAGAAGCCCAAACGAAAGGAGGCGCTGAGCATGGTGCTGAACCTCATTCTGGCTGGCCTGGTGGCGGTCCTGGTGGTTACGGGTATCGTGTCCAAGGCAATGGACAAGTAACCCAACACCCTTTGTTTTCTATCCTTAATTTTTCTCCCTATTCCCCTTCAAATTGGTGAATGCCGGCGCGCCCTCCCAACGTGCCGGTGAAAGGACGCCGCCCCCTTCGGGCGGCGCCCTTTTTGCTCCGGACGCAGCGCGGGAGGTGATCGCTTTTCCTTGCTATTTCATGCGGCGTATGGTATGATACCGGCGTTAAAGAGAAAGAGGTATTGCCTATGGACCAGAAAAAACTGCATATTCTGTCGCTGCTGGCGGCGCTGACCGCGGCCACCATCTTCGGCATGAGCTTTATGTTCTCAAAAATGGCGCTGGTCACGGCGGCGCCCACAGTGCTGCTGGCCTTCCGGTTCACGGTGGCGGTGGCGGCCATGTCGCTGGTCATCGCGCTGAATGCTCTGGTGGGCAAGGTACGCGGAAAGCCGCTGTTCGCCTTCTCTCTGAAGGGAAAGCCGGTGGGAAAGCTGCTTCTGCTGGGTATCGTGCAGCCGGTAGCGTACTTCATCTTCGAAAACTACGGCATCCTGTACACCTCCGCCGCTGTGGCGGGGACCATCATCGCGGCGGTGCCGGTGTGCTGCATCCTGATGGACGTGCTGGTTCTGCATGAGCGCGTCACCCGGCGGCAGGTGCTGTGCGCCCTGGGCGCGATCGGCGGCGTAGCGCTGATCTCCGTGGGCGGGGCGGTGATGATCTCGGCGCTGGGCCTGCTGTTCCTGCTGCTGACCATGCTCAGCGACACGGTGTACTATGGGCTGAGCCACGATGCCGCCAAGCGCTTCACCCCCTTTGAGATGACCTATGTGATGTTTGTGGTGGGCATGGCGGTGTTTATTCCGGTGGCGCTGATACAGGCCGGCGGGATAAACAGCGAGCTGATCACCGCGCCGGCGCAAAGCGGCAGCTTCTGGCTGGCGGTGCTGTATCTGGGCATACTGTCCTCCGGTGTGGCCTACGGACTGCTGAACTTCGCCAACAGCCACCTGACAGTGTCGGAGAGTTCCCTGTTCTCCAACGTGACCACGGTGGTATCGGTGCTGGCGGGCGTGCTCTTCCTGAAGGAGGATTTCAGCCTGTGGCAGGCTCTTGGCGTAGTCATCATTCTGGTGTGCGTGTTCGTGGCCAACGTGTCCGGCGGCGAAAAGAAATAAAAAGATCTCCCCCGACCGGGGGAGATCTTTTTATTTGCGGATGAGGGTCCCAGCCTTCACGCCGGTCATTTCTCCGTTCTTCACGGCCAGCCGGCCGGCCACCAGCACGGCGTCCATACCCAGGGCCGTTTGGCAGGGGTCCTGATAGGTACCGCGCTCGGTAAGGGCGGCGGGGTCGAACACACACAGGTCCGCGTCCGCACCCACGGCGATAACGCCCTTACCCGCAAGGCGCAGGGCCTGTGCCGGGGCCTGGGTCAGCTTGTGAACGCCCTGCTCCAGCGTCAGCACACCCTGTTCCCGGACGAAGTGCTGCAGCAGACGGGTACAGCTGCCGTAGACCCGTGGATGGGGCATCCCCTCGGTGGGGTAGGTGGCGTCAGAGATCAGGCAGCTGAGGGGACTGCGGAGGATAGCGGCGATGTCTTCCTCCGCGGCCATGAAGTCGATCATAGTCACCTGGCAGTGCTCGCGGATCAGCAGGTCGCAGCAGGCGTCCAGCGGGGATTTGTGCTCCATGGCGGCCTCCTGGGCGATGCTCTTGCCCAGCAGCGGCGCGTCCTCCGGGCAGTGAAGACTGCTGAGGAAGATGCCGTCCCAGCCAGCCAGCTTGGCAATGTCGTCAAACCCGCCGCCGTCTTCAATACGGTGAGCCAGCGTCTCGCGTTCGTGGGGGTCGGCCAGGCGGCGGACAACGGCGTCCATGCCGCCCTCCAGAAACTCCGGCGGCAGGATATGCAGCAGCTGGGTGGAGCCGGCGGTGTAGGGGTACACGTCGCAGCCCACATCCAGCCCCTCTTCCTTCGCCCGGTGCAGCAGCTCCAGGGCCCGGGGTATTTTTTTGCCCCAGTTGTCCCGGCCCATGGCTTTCAGGTGGCTGATATGCAGAGGGACCCGCAGTTCCCGGGCCACCAGCAGCATCTCCTCGATGGAATCGCAGACGCCCGCGCCCTCCTGCCGCATATGGACGGTGAGGGGGATATCCTGTCCCGCGATGGGTGAGAGCGCACGGATCAGCTCCGCCGTGGTATAGAAGCACTCCGGGGCGTAACCCAGGCCCAGAGAAACGCCCAGCGCGCCGTCGGCCAGAGCCTGCTCCAGGGCGCGGTGCAGGGCGCGGTAGTGGCGGTCCTCCAGGTGCTCCAGCTCGTAGCCGGCCGCGTCCGCCCGAAGGACGCCGGCACCGGCCAGCATACCCACATGGACGGGGATATTCGGCACAGAGACGAAATAGCCGGAGAGGGTTTCCGTCACCAGCCCCGGCGGGAGAACGCCGGTGATGGGGCGCAGGTAGTCCCGGATGGCGTCGCTATGGGCGGGGCCGAAGGGGGCGGCGCTGAGGCCGCAGTTGCCGTTGACGATGGTGGTAAGGCCCTGACACAGCTCCGCCGCGCCGAAGCCCGGGCGGAACAGCGCCGCGTCGGCGTGGCGGTGGATGTCAATAAAGCCGGGGGTAACGGTCCTGCCGGCGGCGTCGATAACATGAGCGGCGGACGCTGCGGACAGATCGCCGATGGCGGCGATCCTGCCGCCGGAAACGGCCACATCGGCCGCAAATGCGGGGCGGCCCGTGCCGTCAACAACGGCGCCGCCCCGGATAAGGGTATCAAACATGGTCTGTGCCTCTCTCCTGCTTCCCTGCCGTCAGGGGCAGGGAGATACTAAAGGTGGTCACGCCGCCGCTGCTGTCACAGCGAAGGACTCCCCGGTGGGCATCCACGATGGCTTTGGCAATGGGCAGGCCCAGGCCAAAGCTGTCGCCGTCGGTACGGGCGTCGTCGGCGCGGTAAAAGCGGTCAAAAATGCGGGGGAGCTTGTCCGAAGGGATATCCGGCCCCTGATCGGTCACGGACACCACAGCGCGGCTGCCCTGCCGGACGGCGGTCAGGCGGATGGGCGTACCGGGTGCGGCGTATTTGACGGCGTTATCCAGCAGCACCGCCAGGGCCTGGCCCAGCTTGGCGCCGTCGCCCCGGACAGGAAGAGACGGCGCAATATCGTAATCCAGCACATGGCCGGCCTCAAAGGCCACCGGCTCAAACCGCAGGGCGGCAGTCACCGCCGCCTCCGACAGGTCGGTGACGGTGTCCGGCGGGCTGCCGGCGTTCTTCTGGGCGCGGAAGAGGGTGAGCATATCCTCCACCAGGGCCTTCATGCGGCGGCCCTCCGCCCGGATATTGTCCACGTAGACCGCCTGCTCCGGCGAAGCGCTCTGCTCCAGCAGCTCGGCGGAGGAAAGGATGACCGTCAGAGGGGTCTTCAGCTCATGGCTGGCGTCGGAGAGGAACTGCTCCTGCTGGGCCCAGGCGGCACCTACAGGCTTGGTAACCACACCGGAGAGCAGGTAGCTGCACAGAAACAGCACCACCAGTGCGCCGCAGCCCACCAGAGAGCAGGCCTTCAGCAGTGTGTGCAGGGAGGTGTATTCCAGATAGGTATCGGTAAACGCAATGGCAGTAGTGGTGTAGCCCCGCTGGCGCAGGTAGCGCAGATGAAATTCGTCCAACGTGCCGGCGTCCTCGTCCGCCGCCAGGGCGGCAGTGACGATCTCCGCCATGCGGGTCTCGTCGCTGAGGTCATAGTAGCTGTTGCCGGCCACGCGGACGGTGCCGCTGCCATAGACCTCGGCCACAAAGCAGGGGATGCTGTCCATGCCGGGCTGGCTGCGGCCATAGTCGCCCTGCTCCAGCGCCTGATACAGCTGCTGCTGCACATTCTTGTGATAGTTGCCCCGGGAGATGAAGTACACCGCCGCGAACACCGCCAGCAGCACCAGCGAGATCAGTAGCATATTGGTGGCCACCACCTTCCAGCGAAGGTGCCGGATCATGCCTCCACCTCCAGACAATAACCCACCATACGGAGGGTCTTGATCTTCACAGTGGATTGCAGATGGGTGAGCTTGCGGCGAAGGAAGGAGATATAGACCTCCACGTTGTTGTCCTCGGCGGCGGAGTCGTAGCCCCAGACCTTCAGGATCAGCTGCTCCTTGGAGACGATCTGACTGCCGTTCCGCATCAGCAGCTCCATCAGGTCGTACTCCCGGCGGCTGAGGCGGACGCTTCGCGGGCCGCATTCCAGCAGGAATGTGCCCATATGCAGCGTCAGGTCGCCGAAGGCCGTCACCTCCGGGTCGGCAGCGGCGTCCTCACCGCCACGGCGCAGCAGGGACCGGATACAGGCAAGCAGCTCCTCCGGCTCGAAGGGTTTGGTCAAGTAGTAGTCCGCACCGGCGTCCAGGCCGCGGACGCGGTCATTCAGCTCACTGCGGGCGGTGAGCATCAGCACCGGCAGGCGGCTGCCGCCGCCGCGCAGCTGGCGCAGCAGGGTAAAGCCGTCAATGCCGGGAAGCATGGCGTCCAGCACCAGCAGGTCGTAGATATCGCTGCGGGCGTTGTCCAGGCCGGAGATGCCGTCATAACACACGTCGGCGGTATAGCCCTGGCGGCGCAGCAGGTCCTGCAGGGTGCCCGCCAGGCGCTTTTCATCCTCCACGATCAGTATACGCATAGCCGCGCCTCCCTTTTCATGGCTTACAGCCCCGTCTCGGACAGGGTCAGGATCTGGGTCAGGGACGACTCCTCCATCCGGTAGATGGTGGTGTCGCCGTCCAGGGCCACATAGCGGCCGCCGTCGCCGGTGGACAGGCCGACGGCAAGGATCAGCGTCCGCTCGGCGCTGTTGTCAGCCAGGTAGTTCACCGTCAGCGTGACCTCCGGCGTGTCCAGGCCGCAGACGGCGGCCGCACCCTCCGCCGGGTCGTAGTCCACGCAAGCGGTGAGCGTCAGGGCAGCGATCTCATCAGCCAGGGCGGCGGTCTTTTCCGTGACGTCCCGGTTGGCGCTGCGGCGGGTACCGTCCTCGGCGGTGTAGAAGGAGACAGCAGCGGTGCCGTCGGCGCGCAGCAAACTTACGCTGACCAGCCTGTCCGGCTCGATGACCGGCAGAACGGGCAGGACCGCCATGGCGTAGATGCTGCGGCTGAGCAGCATCTTATTTTCGTCAGAGGTATAGCGCACCGTGCCGGCAGGGGTGAGTACATACCAGCGGCCATCCGCGGCCTGGTCGCCGAGATAATAGACGACGTCCACGCCGTCGGAGGTGACGGTGATGTACTTCTTGGGAGCCTCCAGGCCATAGACGGCCAGCTCCTGCACATCGGCCACCGTTTCGCCGCTGTCCAGGGCGGCGGGCAGGGCCAGCAGGTCCTCCAGCGCCGTCTGGTCCAGGGGGAAGGCGGGGTCGTCAAACCAGGTCCAGGCGCCGGTTTCGTCCTTTTCAAAACGGAGGGTCACATCGCCGTCGCACAGGGCCAGGGCGGTGACGCCTTCTACGGGCGGGGCGGTCTGGGTGGAGGCGTCCACCATCTCTTTACCTTTTGTATTGCCGCAGGCGGACAGCAGCAGCGTCGACCCCAGCAAAAACGCCGTCAGGCGCAGAATTCGCTTCATCATGGCTTCGGTTTTCTCCTTTACTTTCGTTTACTTTCCGTTGCTTTTGCTGTATACATTCGCGTTCGCTATATGTTACGTTTGCTTTCAGTATAGCAACTTTTCAGGAAAAAGAAAAGTACATTCCGTGAATTCTCCCGTTCCCGGCGGCGCGGACAGGCGAAGCGCAAAAAAGGCCGGCCCGCGCCGGTCTTTTTTTTGTCGTTATCCACAGAGATGCAGCAGGTGTGCTGTAATGGCCGAGACGGCAGCTCCGCGCCGATCTTTTTCTTTGCGTTACTTGCAGAGATAGCTGAACCAGCCCTCGCTGCTGCGCTGCTCGAACACATCCCAGCCGTCGGCCTTCAGCTTTTCCAGCACCTCCGCCGCCCGGTCGTCGATGATGCCGGAGCAGAGGAAGCGGCCGCCGGGCTTCAGGAAAGGACGGACGTGGGGGCTGAGGCCCATGATGACATCCGCCACGATGTTGGCCACCACGATATCGTAGCCGGCGCCCATCTCCTGCCGCAGGGCGGCGTCGGTGAGCACATCGCCCCAGCGGACGGTGTAGCGGTCCTTTCCGATACCGTTCAGGGCGGCGTTCTCGTAGGCCACGTCCACGCATTTCTCGTCGATGTCGCAGGCGAAGGCGCTCTCCGCGCCCAGGCGCAGGGCGGCGATGGACAGGATGCCGCTGCCGCAGCCCAGGTCCAGCACCCGCTCACCGCCGTGGATGTGCGTATCCAGCGCCTGCAGGCACAGGCGGGTGGTGGCGTGGCTGCCGGTGCCGAAGGTCAGGCCGGGGTTCAGCACCAGCTTCACCCGCGTGGGGTCGGCGGCCTCCTCCCACTCCGGCACCACCAGCAGGCGGCTGCCGATCTCCATGGGCTTGTAAAACTGCTTCCAGTTGTTCTCCCAGTCCTCGTCGGCCACGTCGGCCATGGTCAGCAGCAGGGGCGCGTACTCCGGGTGGTCCTTTTTCAGCGCCGACATGGCCATACGCACGGCGGCCACGGTGCCGTAGGCGTCCTCGTTCCGTTCCAGATAGAACGTCACGCGGCTGACGCCCTTCTTCTGCGCCAGCAGGTCGTCATCCACATAATCCCAGTATTGGCGGTTGTTCTCCAGAAAGCTCTGAAAGTCCGCCTCGTCGTCGATCATCACGCCGGTGACCCCCTGCTGCTCCAGCATTTCCGTCACCGCGTCCAAGCCCGCGTGGCTCGTGTCGATCTTGAGTTCCAGCCAGTCCATAGGATGACCTCCCGCAAAGTTGAAATGCACCGTACACCGCCAGCGGCGACGGAGCTTGTGTCCCGTCGATGACAAACCTCTAACGGCAATGGATCTTGCGCCAAGACGAGGCGCGGCGGCGCAGGCGTACTTTGTGTACGGCAAGCCGCCGCAACGAAGTATTGGCGCAAGAGACGCGCCGTTATCTCTTGGTGCCTACGAAGAATATGCCCATGGTATTCGGCCCCGTGTGGCTGCCGATCACAGGCCCGATGTAGTTGATGTAGACCTCCTTGACGCCGTAGCGGGCCTTCATCTCCTCGGCCACGGCGCGGGCCTCCACCTCGCAGTCGGCATGGCAGATGAACATGACCTGCTCGCTGGGCTCGATGCCCAGCTCGGCGATCTTGTCGATGAGGGCCTTCAGGCTGGCCTTGCGGCCGCGGACCTTGCTGACGGGGACCAGCTTGCCCTCGTCGGAGGTGTGCATGACGGGCTTGATGGAGAGCATGGAGCCGAAGAACGCGGCGCCGGCACTGAGACGGCCGCCCATCTTCAGGTAGTTCAGGTCATCCACGGTGAACCAGTGGTCGATGTGGAGCTTGTTGTCCTCCACCCACTGCACCAGCTCCTGAGCGGAGAGGCCCTCGCGCTTCTTCTGGACGGTCAGATAGAGCAGCAGGCCCTGGCCCAGAGAGGCGGAGAGGGAGTCCACCACATAGATGTTGGCATCGGGAAACTCCTCCTTCATGTCCTGGGCGGCGATGCACGCACTTTGGTAGGTGGTGGAGAGGGCGCTGGAGAAGTTGATGCTGACGATGTCCTTGCCGTCAGCCAGAATGGGGCGCATGGCCTCCTGAAACTGGCCTACGTTGGCGGCGGAGGTGGTGGCCAGCACACCGCCGCGGATCTTGCCGTAGAAATCCTCGAAGCTGATGGCGCTGCCGTCCAGCAGGTTAGGGTAATCGTGCCCATCGATGTGGACGGTCAGGGGCACCACGGTCAGCTCCAGCTCCTTGGCCATGTGGTCGGTCAGGTCGCAGCAGCTGTCGGTCATAATGACATATTCGCGCATGGGATAAACCTCCTTGGGAGTGATATTCCCCGCTATCATAGCATGAAAACCGCCGCAGGAAAAGAGCCAAATTGTAAATAATACGGAATATTAGCAGAAATACAGGTGTCTATCGCCTATTTCCCCACGCAGAAGCGGGAGAAGATGGTGTCCACCAGATCGTCGCGGACCTGTTTGCCGTTCAGCTCACCCAGCGCGGCCAGTGCCGCCTCGCAGTCGGTGAGCACCACGTCGGGGGTCATGCCGATACGGAGGGCGCCGCGGGCCTCGGCCACGGCGGAGAGGGCGCGGTTGGCGGCGTCGGCCTGACGGGCGTTGGTCAGCAGCGCGCCGCCGGCAGTCTCGCCCGACGGGAACTGCGCCGCGATGGCGTCGGTCAGCGTGTCCAGTCCCGCGCCGGTGATGGCGGAGACGGACAGCACGTTGTCGAAGCGGTCCGCCAGGGCGCCGACGTCCAGCGCCCGGGGCAGGTCGGATTTATTGACGGCCACGATCAGGTGGGGGACGGTGTTGGCCAGGGCGATGGCGGCCTCGTCCTCCGCCGTCAGCTCCCGGGAGCCGTCCAGCACCAGCAGGGCCAGAGATGCCTGCTTCGCGGCGGCGCGGCTGCGCTCCACACCCATGGTCTCCACGGCGTCGCCGCCGTCGCGGATGCCCGCCGTGTCGATGAGCCGCAGGAGCACGCCGCCCACGGTGACCTTTTCCTCCACCGTGTCGCGGGTGGTGCCGGCGATGTCGGTGACGATAGCCCGGTCATAGCCCAGGAGGGCGTTCAGCAGAGAGGATTTGCCGGCGTTAGGCTTGCCCAGCAGCACCGTGGGCACGCCCAGCTTCAGCAAACGGCCGCGGGAAAACCCGGCCACCAGCGCTTCCAGATCGTTCTGGGCCCGGCGCAGGGTGTCCAGCATCTGCTCGCGTTGGAGATCCTCGATGTCCTCGTCCGGATAGTCTACCACGGCGTAGAACCGGGCGGCCATGTCCATGAGGCCGTCGTAGATACGCGCCACGGTGCGGCTCAGCGCGCCGTCCAGCTGGCAGACGGCGTTGTGGGCCTGCTGGGCCGTCTCGGCGTCGATCAGGTCCGCCACGGACTCCGCCTGGAGCAGGTCCAGCTGCCCGTTGAGAAAGGCCCGCTTGGTAAACTCGCCGGGACCGGCCTGGCGGCAGCCGGCGGCAAACAGGGCGCGGAGGCCCGTGTCCAGCACGATGGGGCTGCCGTGGCAGTGGAGCTCGGCGCAGTCCTCTCCGGTATAGCTGTGGGGCGCGGGGAAATGGACGCACAGCACGCTGTCGATGACCTGCCCCGTCTCGTCCAGCAGCTCGCCCAGCACCATGGCGCGGGGGCGCTGCTGCGCGGCGGGCCTGCCGTTTTTGGCGCGGAACACCGCGTCCAGCGCGGCACAGGTATCCGGGCCGGACAGGCGCAGGATACCGATGGCGCTGGGCTGTCCGGGCGTGGCGATGGCGGCGATGTTGTCGGACATAGGCGGGACCTCCTTGCAGGGTGTTTTTTTCAGTATACCACAGGCGGCGGGAAAAAGAAATATCCCCCGGCGGACCGGGGGATATAAAAAACGATGCTTTACTTGATGGGCTCGCCGGCGGCTTCCTTGGCGGAGATCTCCTTCATGGCGTCCTTGTGGCTCAGGTTCACGCGGCCCTTTTCGTCGATCTCCGTGACCTTGACCCACATCATGTCGCCGATCTTGCAGGCGTCCTCCACCTTCTCGATGCGCTTGTCGGCCAGCTTGGAGATATGGACCAGACCGTCCTTGCCGGGGGCCAGCTCCACGAAGGCGCCGAAGGTCATCAGGCGCACGACGCGGCCGTAGTACAGCTGGCCCACCTCGGGCACGAAGACGATGTCGTCGATGCACTTCTTGGCCTTTTCGCAGCTCTCGGCATCGGGGGAGGCGATGTGGATGGTGCCGTCGTCGTCGATGTCGATCTTGGCGCCGGACTCGGCCACGATCTTCTGGATGACGGAGCCGCCCTTGCCGATGACGTCGCGGATCTTATCCGGGTCGATGTGCATGGTGACCATCTTGGGGGCGTACTTGCTGACCTCGGGCCGGGGCTCGGCGATGCAGGGCAGCATGACCTGGTCCAGGATCTGGCAGCGGGCATCGTAGGTGATGTCCAGCGCGTTCTTGATGATCTCCATGGTCAGACCGTCGTTCTTCAGGTCCATCTGGATGGCGGTGATACCCTTCTTGGTACCGGCCACCTTGAAGTCCATCTCGCCGTGGAAGTCCTCCACGCCCTGGATGTCGATGAAGGTGGTGAAGGAGCCGTCGTCATCCTGGATCAGGCCGCAGGAGATGCCGGCCACAGGGGCCTTGATGGGCACGCCGGCGTCCATGAGGGCCAGGGTGCTGCCGCAGATGGAGCCCTGGGACGTGGAGCCGTTGGAGGACACGACCTCGCTGACCACGCGGATGGCGTAGGGGAACTCCTCCACGGGAGGAATGACGGGCAGCAGGGCGCGCTCGGCCAGCGCACCGTGGCCGATCTCGCGGCGGCCGGGGCTGCGGGCAGGCTTGGCCTCACCCACGGAGTAGCCGGGGAAGTTGTAGTGGTGCATATAGCGCTTCTCGGTCTCCTCCCAAATGGTGTCCAGCTTCTGGTTGGCGGACAGAGTGTCCAGCGTGCAGACGGACAGGACCTGGGTCTGGCCGCGGGTGAACAGGCCGGAGCCGTGAACGCGGGGCAGCACGCCCACCTCGGCGTCCAGGGGACGGATCTCGTTCTTCTGACGGCCATCCACACGGTGACCCTCCAGCAGCCACTTCTTGACGATCATCTTCTGGAACTTGTAGGTGATCTCCTCCAGGTACTGGTCCATGTTGGGGTACTCTTCCAGGTACTTCTCGTGCCACTTCTCGATCATGGCGTTCCAGCGCTGCTCGCGGACGTTCTTGTCGTCGGTGTCCATGGCGGCCTTGGCCTCGTCCATGAAGTCGGCGGTGATCTTGTTGAACAGCTCGTAGTTGAAGTCGGCGTGGGGATAGTCGAACTTGGGCTTGCCGATCTCGGCCACCATCTGATTGATGAGGGCGATCTGCTTCTGGTTCTCCTCGTGGGCCTGCTTGATGGCCTCGAACATGACATCGTTGGGGACCTCGTTGGCGCCGGCCTCGATCATGACGACCTTCTTGCCGGTGGAAACCACGGTGACGTCCAGGTCGCTGACCTTGCGCTGCTCGCTGTCGGGGTTGAAGACCAGCTTGCCGTCCACCAGGCCCACCTTCAGGGCGGCCACGGGGCCGTTCCAGGGAATGTCGGAGATGGCCAGGGCGGCGGAGGTGCCGATCAGCGCGGCGATCTCGGGGGAGCAGTCGTGGTCCACGGCCATGACGGTGCACATGACGGACACGTCGTTGCGGAAGTCATAGGGGAACAGGGGGCGGATGGGGCGGTCGATGACGCGGGAGGTCAGGATGCCCTTCTCGCCGGGACGGCCCTCGCGGCGGTTAAAGCTGCCGGGAATGCGGCCCACGGCGTACATCTTCTCCTCAAAGTCCACGCTGAGGGGGAAGAAGTCGATGCCGTCGCGGGGACGGGGCGCGGCGGTGACGCAGCACAGCACGCGGGTGTCGCCATAGCCCACCATGACGGCGGCGTTGGCCAGCTCAGCCAGCTTGCCCACCTCCAGCGTCAGGGGACGGCCGGCCAGGTCCATGGTGTATTTGTGATAGTGGGGGAACTGGCGCTTGGTGATGATCGTTGACATATCGTTTCTCCTTTTTTGTGAAATGGCATTCTGCCCGCGACCTATCGCCGTTAGCACTTGAAAACGCTCCGAAACCCTGAATTTCGGCGCATTTTCAACTGCTAATGGTCAATTTGTACACGGCGCAGAATGTGAAAGAAGGGTGATGCGCAAGCGCACATCACCCTGTTTCAACTTACTTACGCAGACCCAGCTTGGCGATCAGGGCACGATAACGCTCGATGTCCTTCTTGGCCAGGTAGTCCAGCAGACGACGGCGCTTACCGATCATCATCTGCATACCGCGGCGGCTGTGGAAGTCATGGGGATGGACCTTCAGGTGCGCGGTCAGCTGGTTGATACGCTCGGTGAGAATGGCCACCTGGACCTCGGGGGAGCCGGTGTCGGTCTCGTGGGTGCGATTGGCCTCGATGATAGAGGTCTTCTGGTCTTTCAGCATCATGGTTGTGTTTCCACCTTTCTTGAAATACGCCCGCAGCCTGGGCCGTGGGAGAGATGGAACGCTCCGCAGGGCTAGGGCAGGGGTCGGACGCGCTTAGCGCGTACTTTGAGATAATACCACAGAAAATCACCGTTGTAAAGTGGTTTTTGCGGCATTTCCGGGGATTTTTACGCCGTTACCTGAATGGCGGCCACGGGACAGCTGTCCGCCGCCTCCTGCACGCCGATCTTCTGCGCGTCCGGGATAGGGTCCACCGTCACCCGGGCGGGCTCGCCGCTGTTCAGCTCGAACACCTCCGGGCACAGCCCCGCGCACAGTCCGCACTGGATGCACGCCTTCTCCAACACCATTGCCTGCATGGAACACACCTCCTTTTGATTGATGGAAGTATTTTCCCCGGTTTGCGGCGGGGTTATTCAGCTCTCCGCGATGTGCCGGGCGAAGGCCGCCGCCTGCGCCTCGATGCCCGGCAGCTTCACAAGGCTGCCGCGCTCGTTGGCCGTTTCCAGCAGGGAGAAGCGGGGCGGGAGATAGAAGGACTTGTTCATGTTCAGGGCGGAGATCAACTGGCGGGCCAGCAGGTCGCCGCCGGAGTAGCCGGAGACGATCAGGCCGAAGATCCGCTTGTCGTACATACGGGTCTGGCGGAACAGGGCCGTGAGCCGGTTGACACAGGCGGTCAGGTTGGCAGCCAGGGCGTCGTTGTAGTTGGCGCAGAGCATGACCAGGGCGTCGCATTTCCGCACGGCGGGATAGACCTCGTCCACCATGGGGCCGCCGTAGAAGCAGCCGCCCTGCTCGCCGAAGTGGAGACAGGCGGTATAGCTGCACCCGTTGCAGTCGGCCATGGTGCCGTTGCGGAGGCAGATCTCCTGCACCTCCATGTCCGACGGAAGACCGGCCTTCACCAGCTCCCACAGGGCCAGGGTGTTGGACGTGGCGCGCTGGGAGGCGTGGAGAGCCAGCACATGGCGGATGGGGGCGGGCTTTTCCCAGCCGTTCAGGCGGGAGAGCAGCTCCGCCACAGCGGCATGGAAGGCCGTGACCTCATCGGTGCCGCCGATCTGGGCCTGGGTGCGGAAATTCCGCAGGGAACCGGTGGCCTCCACCAGTGGGCGGCCGAGGAAGCCGCAGCCCGCCTGGTTGGCGGCGAAGACCATGTCCCGGGCCACATCCTTGGTGTAGAACTCGCCCACGCCGGTGACGATGCACGCGCCGATACTGTCGGAGAGCAGGTCTGTGCTGCGGCGCAGGCGGGAGAGCATACGGTAATAGGCCATATTGCAGCCGCCCTCGTCCAGCGCCACAGCGAACAGCAGACGGCGGCCGGCCAGGTCCTCCAGCCCGTCATCGGGGTCGCGGATATCGCTGCCCGGAGGCAGCAGGGGCACCAGCAGGTCCCGCAGGGCGGGGCTGCGGTCGTTTTCGGGGAGCAGAACGGTGAGCATGGCGGATACCTCCGTTATTCTATGGCGTTCAGCTTGGCGCGGGTGTCGTCGATACGCTTTTGCAGGGCGGGCGGCAGGGTCAGCGGCTCCGTCTCGATGCCGGCGGGGGTCAGACGATTGCGGCAGCCCATGAACACCTGGCCGTCGTAGACGGAGGAATAATGCCACTGCCCCCGCAGCAGGGCCAGCAGGCTCAGCGCGCCGGAGGACAGGGCCGGGGCCACATAGGGCTTGTAGCCCAGCTTACGCATCTCCAGATTGGCGTGGGCCACCTTCTCCGTCAACTCACGGGAGAGGGCGTCGTCGTAGTGCGCAATGGAGTTGGCCAGCACCAGGTCCTCGCCGTGGGGGCCGAAGGCGCGGCCCTCGGTGAGGTAGGACGCGAAGCGAGGGTCCCTCCGGGCGTAGTACAGGGCGCGGGCGTGCATGACGCCCAGACCGAAGCCCCGGACCTGGGCCGGGGACAGGCCGCTTTCACGCAGGACGGCACGGCAGAGTGGGTCCACCGGATCGCTGACCACGCAGAACAGGCCCCTGTACCGCCTGTCCCGGGCCATACGGGCGTAGACGGACACCAGCTCCCGGTTCAGTCCGTACTGGGCCATGCGGACATCCCCCGCCGTGACGGAGGTATCCGGGATCATCCGGGAGGCACAGAACAGGAACACGTCGCCGTCGAACAGCTGCTCCGGCGCGATGATGTCCACCGGGGGCAGCGCCGCACCGTCCGGGGACTGTATCTGGTTCAGCTCGAACTCCCAGCGGTCGGAAACGCCGGGGCGCACGTCGCAGATGCCGATGGAGCCTATCACGTCGCCGCCCATGAGCCGCAGGCCCGTCAGCAGCGTGCTGCCCACATCGCCCAGAGCCAGCAGGGTGACGCGGCACTTAGACGGGATGCGCGGCAGGGCGATATCGTTGAGATCGATCATAGTAGCTTCTCCTGTTTCTATCTTTTTGCCTCCGGCGGGGTGCTGACGCGCAAATTTCACGCCACGGCAGGCCCCCTGAGGAGCAGAGAATGTGCCGGATCTTGCGTCCTGCCGATGACGAGGCGGCGCCGCATAGTCTTGATAAAGGTTCAGATCTTGTGTCAAGACGAGGCGCGGAGGCGCAGGCCCCCCCTTGAGGAATAGAGAATGTGCCGGATTTTGCGTCCTGCCGGTGACGAGGCGGCGCCGCATAGCCTTGATAAAGGTTCAGATTTTGTGTCAAGACGAGGCGCGGAGGCGCAGGCCCCCCCTTGAGGAATAGAGAATGTGCCGGATTTTGCGTCCTGCCGATGGCAAACCGACGAAGGCGTACCGTGTGTACGTCGAGGAGATTTGACGATGGCAGGGCGGAAAAGACGGTGCATTATCTCGCAGGGCGCATACGTTTCAGGAGCTCTATATCTCCCTCCAGATACGTGCTGGCGGCGCGGGAGAGATCGTAGGTCATGCAGCCGCCCTTGTCGGGGCAGAGGGGCAGGATGACCGCTTCGCCGAGACGGCTGAGGGTGAGGTTGCGGGCGTAGAGGGAACGGAATTCCGTTTCAAGGGCCAGGAGGATATCGCGGGCGTTCTCAAGGCAGCAGAGGGAGAGCTCCCAGGCGGTCTCGTCGTCCATGCCGGTGTACTCGGGGGCGGCGTAGGGCAGGATGCGGTTGACGGCGGGCTGAAGGCCGCCGGGCAGGGCCTCGCTGCGGCGGACGGTATCGCCGCCGATAAAGGGATAGAGCGTGGACTCGACGAAGCGCAGGCGCAGGTTGGGCAGGTAGTAGATGGCGTCCACGTCGTAGCCCAGCTGCTCCATCAGATCGCGGCCCATGCCGGTGAGGTAGCCCACCAGCACCTGATCCACGGGGGTGTTCGTCTCGGCGAGCAGCGGGGCCAGGCGGCGGATGCGCTTGCCGTCGTGGAGCATATCGTCCACGAGAATGACGGGGCGGGCGAAGGCGTGGATGGTGCGGACCTGGTCGGGCAGGGGCGAGTAGTCCGGGTAGGCTTCGATGGAATAGGTGCTGAGGTCCGGCTCGTAGACCTTGTCGGTACGCAGGGTCTTGGTGACGGTGTTGGGCACGGCCACGCCGCGGAGGATCTTGCCGTAGGGGACGCAGATATCCGGGCCGAGGACGCGGGGCGTGGTGGGCTCCGCGGGGACGCCGTTGCGGCCGGTGATACGCTGGAGCAGCCGGTGGTAGATGACGCCGGCGGACAGGCTGAGCACCAGAGATCCGGGCTGCAGCTTTGTCAGCGCCGCCTGCAGGCGGCGGTGGGCGGCGGCGATGGCGGCAAGCACCCGGGGCGAGGAGCTGAAGGGCGCCTTCACCGCGGTGTCCACGTTGCGGCTGAGGACGATGGGGCAGCGCATATCCACGGCCAGGGCGTCCGTGCTGTCACCAGCCGGGACGAAGCCCTGAAGCGTCAGCAGCTGGCGGCCGTAGCCGGAGACGGCGCCCTCCAGGGGAAGGTAGAGGGCATAGGTGAACTCACGGCTGAGGGCCAGGGTCAGCACCTCGGTGATGAGCAGCTGGCAGAGGTCGCTCTGGCGCTCGCCCCGGGGCACGAACAGCCCGCTGATGAGCAGGGTGCGGCCGCCGGCGTTCTGGCGGACCAGACCGGAGAGGGCCGGGTCGCCCAGGCGGGCGAAGAGGCGGGCGGAGTCCAGGCAGGCGTAGCTGGCCGCGCCCAGAATGGTGCCGTCGGTGTCCCGGCAGACCATCACGTCGTCGCCGCGGCTCTCGATCTGCGTCCGCAGCGCCGCGGCGGTGGGCGCGGAGAGCATGGTGCGGAGGAATTTCTCCGCCGTCTCCGGCGAGGCAGGCAGGAAGCTCAGGTCCTCGGTGCGGAGAACGGGCTTGTCCTGGGGCTCGCGGAGGTACAGGCCGCGGCGATAGATGAACTCCTGCACCGTGGGATCGATGAGGTTGGAGATGTCGCGGTTGGCATCCACCGCCTCGCGGATGCGGGTGGAGCTGATCTCCTCCAGCTGGGGCGGGAGCGTCAGCTCCAGCACCTTGCCGGTGATGCAGCTGTAATCCGCCGGCTCGGCGTCCGGCTCGGTGCGGCGGAAGACCACGTGGTCGAAGGTATGGATGGAGTCCGGCGTGACGGACTTTTTGTAGGACGAGGCGTGGAGCACCACGTCGCTGCCCACCACGATGGACACGCTGCGGCCCGGGAAGGCGGCGCGCAGCTCGTGGAGGTTCTCCGGGTTGGCGATGTTCACCGGGAAGTCCTCCGGGAAAATGCTGACGTGGAACACGTCGGCCACGGCCATGGCGGCGATGCGCCGGCGCAGGCGGTAGGGCTGGGTCTTTTTGGACCAGGAGAACTCGTCAATGGCCAGCAGGACCTCGAAGCCCTGGTCGCGGATGGCCCGGACGATGCCCTTGTGGGACAGGGTGAAGGGGTCGAAGGTGCCGGGGAAGAAGGCCACGGGGCGGGGCGCGCCGAAGTCAAAGCCCTTGTGGAACAGGCGCTCCTCGGTGATGAAGCGGTAGAGCTTGCCCAGCATGGCGGCCCGGTAGTAGAACGTCAGGCCCTCGCCGGGGAATTCGTCCTGGGCGGAGAGCAGCTTGCGCTGGGTGAGCATAAAGGCGCGGCGCTTTTCGTGGCGGCCCAGCTCTCCGGAGCCGAAGACCCGGCGGCCCAACACGAACAGGGCCTCCTGCCGGGTGGCGCCGTCAATGCCGCTGAGGCCCCGCATCAGCAGGCCCAGCAGCCGTTCACGGCGGCGGCGGTAGGCGTCGTCCGTCTCCGGGAAGCGGGAGCGATAGGCATCGTACGCCTCATAGATGACGCCCACGGTATCCAGCACGGAGGCGGTAACGCGGCTGTCGGAGGAGCTGAGGTTCACGCGAAGGTCGTCCAGCACCTCATCCAGCTCCGCCGGGGGCAGCCACAGGGCAAAACGGCCCAGGTAGTCGGGGATATATTTGGTGAACTCCTGCTGGCCCAGCTCCAGGCCGCGGCACAGCTCCACCGCCACCTCGTTGCGCTGGTCGGCCGTCAGGCGGGGCGCCAGGGCCAGCAGGGCGTTGCCGGCGCTGTGGCGGACGGTGACGCGGTCGCTGACCTTGATGAGGTTGGACAGGTGGGTGGCGATATGGAGGGCGGGGCTTTTGCCGCTGCGGGCAAAGTCCGTCAGCAGGCGCAGGTTGCCCTGCTTGGTGATCCAGGGGGTGGCGGTCTTCAGGTTGTCCAGGAAGATCTCGGAGACCACGTCCTCCGGCAGAAGAAGGGGCGCACCCTGAGAGAGCACATCCTGCTTGAGATAGCGCAGGGTGCCGCTGTCGCCGTCGGGGACGGCGGTCACGGCCTCCAGCGCGCGGCCGTCCTCCGGGTACAGGCGGGCGAGACGGTCCAGCAGCAGCACGGCGGCCATGCGGATGGTCAGGTCCTTACGCAGGGACAGGGCGGCGGCAAAGTCCGTCATCTGCCGGGCGCGGCTGGCCGTATAGGCCGTATCCGGCAGGGCGGCGGCGGTATCCAGCAGCTGGAAGGCGGTGTAGTCGTCCAGATCCTCCGGCCTGCGGTAGTAGGCGAACACCGGGGCCAGGAAGCGCTCCTCCCGGCCGGGGCAGTGGCTCAGCAGGGAGCCGACGGCGAATTTCAGGGTATAGCCGATCCAGCGGCGGTGCTGGGGCATGAGCTTATGGTCGGGATACAGTATCTTGTCCAGATAGAGTCTCCACTGGTCCACGTCGGTGATGGCCCGGGGGTCCGGGCGGATGTCGGCGGGGCGCTCCTTGGCGTAGCCGGCGTGGAAGCCGGCGATGATCTCGCCCAGCAGTGCCGCCGCCTGACGGCGGATATCGCCCTCGCGGTGCATCAGCAGCTCGTAGAGGAACGTCAGGGTCTGGACCTTCTGGGGGATATGCAGATAGAGGGAGTAGGACTCCATCACCGCCAGATAGGCGCGGAGACGGCGCCAATCCGTCTCGCCGCGGGCCTCCTCCAGCAGACGGGCAAAGCTGCGCTGGTCGGTAAGGCGGTGCATCAGCTCCATATTGTGGCCCACGCAGCGGAGCGTCAGGGCGCGGAGGGCCTCGTCGTCGGTCATAAGGGCGGTGTGCTTCTCCGGCAGCGGGGGCGTATCGCCGCCGGACATGGTGACATCCACGCCGCAGCTGACCATGAACTGCTCAAAGTCCTCCAGCCGAGCGTAGACCCGGGTATAGCGCTTCTGCTTCTCGCCGTCCACGTCATCCAGCTTATCCAGGATCACCTGAAAGGCCTGAGCCAGGGTGGAGATACGTGTGATCTCCCGGCCCTGCGCATCGTGGAGCTGCTTGACGCGGAAGTCGGCGTAGATCAGCAGCAGCGCCTCCACGGAGAGGTAGTCGGGCTCCAGGTCCCAGACGGAGTGGTTGGCGGCCACGTGGCCGATATCGGTCATCCGGCGGCGGCGGAACCACTGGTCGGTGTAGAAATAGTGCAGGTAGGGCACGCGCTCGCCGGGGCGGCAGCCGAACTTGCCCAGATCGTGGCCGGCGGCGGCGCCGGAGACCAGGGCCACGTCCACGGCCACGCCGCTTTTCCGCAGGGCGCGGGCGGCGGTGACGGCGAGGTGGTGGACACCGGCGATATGCTCAAGGGTGCGGTAGGGCGTGACCTCCAGGCCCAAACGCATCAGCTCATAGACGAACTCCCGCCTCCACAGGCGCAGGAAGCGCTGATAGGACGGGGCACAGGGACTGCCGGCCAGCTCATCATCGGTCAGGAAATCGAAGGTCCAGGCCGGGTCGTGGGGCAGCAGCTCCGCCTCGGCGGCAAACAGCACCTGCAGCACCGACAGCAGGAACACCGCACCGGGGGCGAAGGGCTCCGCATCGGTCTTTTCCGGGTAGAGCAGGCGGCGGGCATAGTCGTAGGCATAGGCCAGCCAGCCCTCGGACGGTTCGCCGGGGCACAGCGTCTCCAGCTCCGGGCGGCAGAGGGCCAGCACGTCGGCGCAGCGGAGGCGCGTGCCGTTGAACAGCCCGGTGAAGCGCTGCATATAGCCCTCGCTCTCGATGGTGCGGAGCAGGGCGTCCCCGGGGGCAAAATAGTCCGCGGCGGGACGGTCGGAAAGGCGGCGGCGCAGGGCCAGGTCCATCTGGCGGATACGTTTTTTGTTCATGGCAAAACCTCCTGCCGGTGGTATCATACACGGACCGTGTCCGTCGAAAGGCGCCCGTACACCGGTAAGATGTCCGGGATGGACACGGAACACCATAATAATAGGACACTCCCCCGCACGCTGTCAATATTCCGCGGGGCGTTTTGCCACCGTTTTGATACGGAACCTTAGTAAGGTCTTAAGCGTGTGTTCACGATTTGTTCACATTTTGAGGGCCAGGCGCATGATATGATATTGTCGGGGACAGCGGCGGAACGGAATGACAATTTCTGCCGTCTAAGTAAATAGGCAAATCATCCCGCGGGCGCGCGGGAAGGAAAAAGGAGAACACGACATGAAAAAAGCGGCTTTTGTACTGGCGCTGGTGATGCTGCTGGGCTGTGTGTCCGGCTGCGGCGCAGCGGAGGGCGAGGCCTCCGTGCAGTCGGTGTCTATGATCTGCGGGCTGGGGTCCGTAGGTCTGGCGGACCGGTTCGCAGGCATCGTCAGCCCGCTGGGCGAGACGACCATCAAGAAAAACGACGCCATGACCATCGACACCATCAAGGTGAAGGTGGGCGACAGCGTAAAAAAGGGCGACGTGCTGCTGACCTATGACCTCAGCCAGATCCGCACCGACCTGGAGATGGCCCAGCTGGAGCTGGAGCAGCTGAACGCCACGCTGGAGGACCAGCAGGCGGAGCTGGAAAACATACAGAAGCTGATGGACAGCACCTATGACGACGCCACCAAGCGGCAGTACGCCCTGGACCTGCGGGAGCAGAACGTAAAGGTGCTGGAGACGAAGGCCAACATCGCCACCAAGAAAAAGGACATTGAGAAGCTGAAGGCCAACACCGCCGACAGCACCGTCAAGTCCCCGGTGGACGGCGAGGTACAGTCCCTGAACCCGGACGGCGGCACGGACAACTCCGGCAACGCCCTGCCGTTCATGACCATCGTGGAGACGGGCGGCTTCCGCATCAAGGGCTATGTGAATGAAAACAACGCCAGCGTGCTGACCGAGGGCACGGCGGTGGTCATCCGTTCCCGGGTCAGCGACCAGACGTGGAAGGGCAGCATCAGCTCCATCGACTGGAACAACGCCCAGCAGACGCGCAGCGACTACGGCGACAGCGACACGGCCATGTCCAGCAAGTACCCCTTCTATGTGACGCTGGAGGGCGACGGCGAGGGCCTGCTGATGGGCCAGCACGTGTACATAGAGCCGGACTACGGTCAGGAGGACACCCAGGACGAAAGCCTGATCAACCTGCCCAGCTACTTCATCAACGACGCCGAGGGCAAGCCCTGGGTGTGGGCTCAGAACAGCAAGGGCAAGCTGGAGAAGCGGAGCATCACCCTGGGCGAGTACAACACGGAGACGGACACCTATCCCGTGACGGACGGCCTGACGGCGGAGGACTACATCGCCTATCCCGACGAGAGCCTGAAGGCGGGCATGACGTGCATCACCTATGACGAGGGCACCTTTGACCCCGGCGCCAGCGGCGGCGAGGTATACCCCGAGGGCGACGGTGAAAAAATCGACGAAAACGTGCCCATGGACGGCATGGACGGCGGCGATATGCCCGCTGAGAACGACACCGTCACGGACGACGGCAGCACCGCAGCCGTGATTCCCGGCGGCGCGGACGCCTCCGCGCCGGCGATCATTCCGCCGATGGAGGGCTGACCATGATTTTGGAAATGCGCGATATATGCAAGGACTACCCCATGGGAAAGTCCGTGGCACATATCCTGAAAAACGTGAACCTTGACGTGGAGGAGGGGGAATACCTGGCTATCATGGGTCCCTCCGGCAGCGGCAAGACCACGCTGATGAACCTGATCGGGTGTCTGGACGTGCCCACCAGCGGCAGCTATCTGCTGGGCGGACGGGACGTGACCACCTGCAACAACAAGCAGCTGGCGGAGGTACGGAACAAGGAGCTGGGCTTCGTGTTCCAGAGCTTCAACCTTCTGCCCAAGCTGACGGCGGTGGAGAACGTGGCGCTGCCCCTGCTGTACGGCGGGGTGAAGAAGGCGGAACGGCTGGAACGGGCCCGGGCCGCGCTGGAGACAGTGGGGCTTTCCGACCGGGTGGATCACCGGCCGGACCAGCTGTCCGGCGGACAGTGCCAGCGGGTGGCCATCGCACGGGCCATCGTGGGCAAGCCGAAGCTGCTGCTGGCCGACGAGCCCACCGGCGCGCTGGACAGTGCCAGCGGCGCGGCGGTGATGGAGCTGTTTCAGCAGCTGCATGACGGCGGCTCCACCATCATCATGATCACCCACGACCATTCCATCGCCAACCACGCCGCCAAGGTCATGACCATACGGGACGGCGTACTGTCGGGAGGTGACGACTATGAGTGAGAAGCTGACGCTGCGGGAAAAGCTGCATATCGGCGAAAAGCGCCCCGACGGCGAGAAGCCGCGCATGAGCAAGAAGCTGAAAAAGGGCATTATCGCCGCCGCCTGCGTGGTGGGCGTGTGCGGCGCGGTGTGGGGCGGACTGACCATCGCCCGGAACGCCCAGCGGGGCGACGTGAACGTATACGCCGTCAACGACTTCGCCATGACCGACTACTGGGGGGACACCTCCAACACCAGCGGCATGGTGACCACGGACAAATTGCAGAAAATCTACATCTCCCAGAGCCAGACGGTGAAGAAGGTGTGGGTCAAGGAGGGCGACAGCGTCAAGAAGGGCACGGCGCTGGTGAGCTATGACTCCACCCTGACACAGGCCACCGTGGAGCGCGCCAAGATCGACTATGACCGGCAGGTGGAGAATCTGGAGGTCATGAAGAACGAACTGGAGCTGCTGAAGAAGGCGAAGAACAAGGAGACGCTGCAGGCGGAGTATGATAAGCTGGAAAAGGAGCTGAACAAGCTTATTGAGGACGCCACCAAGAGCCCGGACGACAACAAGGACGTGGTGGATCTGAAGCAGATCATCATTACCGACGACATGAAGCTGGGCACCGGCAGCGGCAACGACAAGGACAACGCCATCTACTACTACCGCACGACGGACAGCGACGGCAGCTTCGCGCTGTCGCAGGCTGACCTGATGCGCATTTTCAGCAGTCTGGGCAAGACGGACGGCACGCTGTATCTGGTGTTTGTCACCCGTGCAGGCAACAAGCTGGGCGGAGCTGTGATGGGCAACGAGGGCTATATCCTGACGGCGGTGACGGAGGATGTGCCCAGCGGCGGCGAGACCGGCGGCGAGACCGGCGGCGAGACCCAAGACCCGCAGCAGCCCCCTGCCGGCACCGGCGAGGGCGGCGAAGGCGGCGAGACCAGCGGCACAACGGCCAAAAAGCTGGTATCTGTGACCGTCAAGCCGTGGAACGGCTTCAAGCCGTTCACTGACGGCGCGCCGGACTACGGCGATAAGAAGGCCGAGATCGAGAAGCTGCAGCGCCAGATGGCACAGGTGCAGGAGCTGCTGGATGCCTCCATGACCCAGCTGGATCTGAACAAGGCCATTCTGGAGAAGGCTCAGGCGGTAAAGGAGCAGGAGGTCAACCTGAAGGTGGCGAAGCTGAAGCTGGACAAGAAGCTGGCGGAGCTGGGCGACGGCAACGTGTACGCGGAGTTCGACGGCACGGTGAAGGCCGTACGGGACCCGGACGAGGCCTATAACAACAGCGAGGCCGTGGTGGAGCTGTCCGGCGGCGGCGGATATTACGTCACCGGCACCCTCAGCGAGATGGATCTGGGCAGCGTGCAGGTGGGCGACACCGTATCCATCAGCAGCTGGATGACCGGCGCAGCCTGCGAGGGCACCATCGTGTCCATCGACGACTATCCCACCAGCAACGGCAACAACTGGGGCGACGGCAACAGTAACGTGTCCTACTACCCCTTCAAGGTGTTTGTCACCGAGGATGCGAATTTGCAGCCCAATGACTATGTGGATATACAGTACCAGAAGGACACCAGCGCGGAAGAAAGCGGCAGTTCACTGTATCTGGAGAGTATGTTCATCCGGACCGACAACGGCAAGAGCTATGTGATGGCCCGGGGCGAGGACGGCAGACTGGAGCAGCGGTGGGTACAGACCGGCCGGGATCTGTGGGGCAGCTACACCCAGATACGGGGCGGGCTGACCATCGACGACTACGTGGCGTTCCCCTATGGACGCGACGTGGTGGAGGGTGCCCACACCCAGGAAGCCACGGCCGACCAGCTGTACAACTACGGCATATAAAGGAGGCGGGATAACCATATGTTGGAAAATATAAATCTCGCCTTTCAGGGCGTGTGGAGCCACAAGCTGCGGTCGTTTCTGACCATGCTGGGCATTATTATCGGTATCGCCGCGATCATCACCATCGTGTCCACCATTCAGGGCACCAACGAGCAGATCAAGCAGAACCTGATCGGCGCGGGCAACAACGTGGTGCGGGTGACCATCGGCGCCACGGACAGCCAAAACTATTTCGACCTGAACTACTCGGCGCTGCCGGAGGGTATCGACCCAGTGACCCGGGAGATGCGGGATGAGATGGAGAAGCTGGGCAGCGTGTCGCTGGTGAGTATGTACTACTCCCGGGATTGGTGCGACAACGTGTATGTGGGCAATACGGCGTTCAGCGGGTCGCTGTACGGCGTGGACGACCACTATCTGACGGCCGTGGACTACGCGGTGAACTACGGACGCTCCTTCACGGCGGGGGACTATGAGAACCGGCGGAATGTGGCGCTTATCGACGCGAAGTCGGCAAAGTCGCTGTTCCAGGGGGAGAACCCCATCGGCGGCACCATCGAGATCAACGGGATTCCGTTCACCGTGGTGGGTGTGGTGTCCTCCCGGTCCAGCAGCGGACCGGTGATCAACAGCTTTAAGGATTATCAGATGTACGCCGGCAGCACAGCGGGGACCATTTTCATCCCGGACGTATGCTGGTCGGTACCGTACCGGTATGATGAACCCCAGTACGCGGCGGTGCGGGCCACCAGCACCAACGACATGACCGCCGCCGGCGACAATGTGGCCAAGTATCTGAACGAGAACGCCATCCGGACCACGAAGTACAAGTACGAGTCCAAGGACCTTCTGCAGCAGGCCAGCGATCTGCAGAGCCTGTCGGAGAGCACCAACAAGCAGTTGATCTGGATCGCGGCTATCTCGCTGGTGGTGGGCGGCATCGGCGTGATGAACATCATGCTGGTGTCCGTGACGGAGCGCACCCGCGAGATCGGATTGAAGATCGCCATCGGCGCGCAGCAGAGCCGCATCCTCTGGCAGTTCCTGACGGAGGCGGCGGTGCTGACCAGCATGGGCGGCATACTGGGCGTGGCCACGGGCATCGGCCTGGCGGAGATGATGTCCCACATCATGGGGACACCGGTGGCCATCAGCGTACCGGCGTGCATCATCGCCGTGGCCTTCTCCATGGTCATCGGCGTGGTGTTCGGCCTGGTTCCGGCCATGAAGGCATCGAAGCTGAACCCCATCGAAGCCCTACGGAGAGAATGATACGCAGAAAGAAAAGACCGGCTTTCGCCGGTCTTTTTCTCTGTCTGCTCCCGGCGAAGACACAGCGAAAGCAGAAAACAGCCCCCGGCAGGGGGCTGTTTCTTTATTTACTGCGGCAGCTCGCCGGGGGCGACCAGGATGATCTTGTCGGCCCGGTCGTAGTCGCTGTACGCCTCCTTGGTGCTGCGGAGGAGCGTGCCGTCGCCGGCGTAGACGTTGCGGTAGGTCTGCACGGCGTAGCCGTTGTGGCCGTACTGTTCCACCTCGGTGGTGCCGGGGGCGATGCGCTCGGACTCCTGATAGACCGTCTTGCGCTCGGAGTAGGAGAGGAACTGGTTGGTCATCTCCACATAGTGGTCGTCGGTCTTGGTGCCCAGCAGGGTGATGGTCAGCTGGTTGGTCTCGTCGTTGTAGCTGGTGGTGATCTTGATGGGGTAGTTGGTGCTGTTGCGGAAGGCAAAGTCCGGGCCGCCCCAGCTGACCGTGGCATCACAGCCCGTGACGGGCATATAGCCGGGGTCGAACATATGGGCGTAGCGCAGGACGATCTGCAGGTCCGCCATGAGGGCGGAATAGTACAGCGTGGAGGATACCTGGCAGATACCGCCGCCGATGGAGGTAACGGTCTTGCCGCCGGAGTAGGCGGCGGCGGGCTGGAAGCCCCGGGCCTCGGTGCGCTGGCCCACAGTGGCGTTGTACCAGAACTCCTCGCCGGGGTTATAGATACGGCCGTTGATGGCGGCAGAGGCCAGCTTGATGTTCTGGCGGCGGCCCCAGGGGCCGGCGCAGGTGGTGGTGCAGGTGCCGATCACGTCCCGGAACATGGCCTGCTCCAGCTCCTCGGTGGCGGCGGGAGGGAACTGCACCTGGGCGTCAGCCAGGAATTCCTCGCCCGGCTGGGCGACGTCCAGTTGCTTTTGCACCGTCTCCACATCGAACTGTACGCCCACGCGGGACTGGGTGGGCTTGCCGGTGGATTTGTCGCAGATGGCGGCGGCCATGGTGCCGGCGATCTCGTCGTGGAGCGCCTGCACGTCCATGGGCGCGGCGGTGTGGGCCGCGAACACACATTCCACGGACCGCGCCGCAGCGGACAGGTCGCGGCTCTCGAAGCGCTGCACCAACTCGGCGCGCAGCGCCGCCGCGTCCAGCTTCTCGCCGTCCTGCGGCTTGGTGATGTACAGACCCTCACCCTCCGCCAGCCGGTAGCCGCCGTCCGTTACGGTGCAGCCCACGGTGTCGGACAGCTGTTCACAGGCGGCGGTAAGCTTCGCCTCGTCCACGTCCAGCTGGGGCGTGACATCCACGGCCCTGAACCAGCTCTCGATAAAGCGCCAGCCGCCGCGGAGGAACGCGGTCACATCGCTGCCCCAGCCCCGGTCCTGCACGTCGCAGCCGGCAGCCTTGGAGACATAGACGGGCAGAACGGTGACGCCCAGGTCGGAAAGGGTGGTGCTGCCGATCTCCTGCCCGTCACGGGTCAGGCGGATGGTCATGCCGTCCAGCAGGGCACTCCCCTGCTCCGTCCAGCGCTGCTCGGCCTCCTGCGCCGACAGGCCGGACATATCCATGCCCAGCACGGAGGTGTTGGGAAACGCCGTGTGGGAATACAGCGCGTTGGCGGCCACACAGCAGCCCGCGTAGGCCAGCACCAGCACCGCCGCGGCGATGCCGATGATCAGTCCGGCTCTTTTGCCGGGGGTCTTGGGAGGCTTTTCTTCCGGGGCCGCGCGCTTGCCGGCCGTCTCCGGCGCGGGATCGGCGGTAACAGAGGACATATTCAACTCGTCGCTCATGGTGTCCCCTCCTTTGTATCATCAGGTTTGGGCAATACCGGCAAAATGCCGTGCCGTTACTGCATTGTATCACGGTTTGTCAAGGAATGGGTTACAAAAGCGTTACGACACATCTTTCTGCGGCTTTGCGCGGGGGATGGTGACGGTGAGGCAGATGGCGTCCTCCGTGTCCCGGCGGGCGACTTTGGCGCCGACGCCGGCGGTCTGCATGAGCCGGACGCCCCGGTCCACGCTGTTGAGAAACAGCCGGACGTCTTTTAGGATATAGGTGCTGCGGCGGCGGATCGGCGTGGTCTGGTTCTGTGTGACCAGACGGTCTATGTAGGCCTCGGCATCGGCGACGTTCAGCTGGTTTTTGCCGATGTGTTCGACGGCGGCAAGGCGCTGCTCCGGGTCCTCCAGACGCAGGAGGGCGCGGGCGTGGCGCTCGGTCAGGCCGTAGCGGTGCAGAGCCTCTGCCACCGGCTCCTCCAACCGCAGCAGACGCAGCTTGTTGGCCACGGCGGACTGGCTGCGGCCCAGCTTTTCCGCCGCCTGCTGCTGGCTGAGGCCGTAGCGGCGGAGCAGGCGGGCGATGGCGGCCGCCTCCTCCATGTAGTCCAGGTCGCGGCGCTGGAGGTTCTCGATCAGGGCCAGCAGAGCGGCGTCCTCCTCATCCACCCGGGCCAGCAGACAGGGCACCTGCCGCAGCCCGGCGATCCGTGCCGCCCGCCAGCGGCGCTCGCCGGCCACCAGCTCGTAGACTGCGCCCTGCTGCCGGACGGTGAGCGGCTGCAGAATGCCGTAGGCGGCGATGCTGGCCGCCAGCTCCTGCAAACTCTCCGGGTCAAAGCGGCGGCGGGGCTGCTGGGGGTTGGGACGGATATCGTTGATGGGTATGTATCGCACACGGGCAGAGAGGAAATCGGTCTTCTGGTCTTTTTTCATGGCGGTCGCCTCCTTTTTTCGCCTATTGTACGGCGGGAGGCCTGTCGAAAGCGGGCGAAGACCGTCGGGAAATAAAAAAATGCACCCGCCCCTGTCGGGACGGGTGCGGCGGTCACTGCTTTGTGCGGATATCCTCGCCGAAGAAGGGCAGGATCTGGTAGGCACCCTCGATACGGGAGAGGATGGGCGCGCCATAGCGGCGGCCCAGCTCGTCCGGGGCCAGGTTGGTGCTGATGATGGTGGACCTGCCGGAGAGCATACGGCCGTTGACGATCTGATAGAGAGCGCTCTGGACAAAGGCGGTGGTCATCTCGGTGCCCAGGTCGTCCAGGATCAGCAGGTCGCAGCTCTCGCAGCGGCGGACGTCGGCATCGCTGACCTCGTCGGGACGGAATTTGGCGTCCTCATAGCGGGAGAAAACGCTGATCGCGGTGTCGTAGACCACGGAGAAGCCGGCGTCGCTGACCTCCCGGGCGATGCAGGCGGAGAGGAACGTCTTGCCCAGACCGGTGCCGCCGGAGAGCAGCAGGCTGCCGCTGCCCCGGGAGAACTGGCGGGCAAAGTCCCGGCAGACGTCGAAGTTGCGCTCCATGTTGGCCCGGGGCGAAACGCCGTAGCTGTCCCACACGGCGCTGTCGTACAGGTCGAAGCGGAAGGTGTCGAACCGGGCCTCGCCCAAGGGAAGAAGCCGGGAGAGCTCCGCCAGCTGCTCGCGGGCATAGTACTGCTTCAGGCAGGCGCAGACGCCGGACCGGGTGTAGCCGGTGTCGCCGCAGAGGGAGCAGGCGGGCTTGTCCTCCAGATAGTCGGCGGGATAGCCCATGTCCTCCAGCAGGGCGGCGCGCTCGCGCTGCAGGGAGAGATTTTCGTCCCGCAGGACCCGCAGGGCGGGCAGCGGGTCCTCGCCCTTTTTGGCGGCGGCGGCCACGATGCGGCTCATGGTGGTGCGGAGGGTGCGGTCGATGTCCCGCAGGCGGGGCTGGCGGGCAAAGACCTCCCGGCGGCGCTGGTCCAGCTCGGCCTCCCGACGCTGGCGGGCCTGGTCAAAGCGGGCAATGGCCCGCTGCATGATGATACCGTCGTATGACATACTCTCACCTCTTGATATAGCGGCGCATCCAGGCGTCCTTGTCCCCGGCGGGGGCGGCGGACTTACCGGCGGCAGCGGGCCGCTTGCCGGCCGCCTCGCCCTCCTCTACCTGGCGGGGCGTATGCCAGCCGGCGTCGTGCCAGCGGCGCAGGATGCCGTTAAGATAGCGCCAGTTCAGGTCCTTCTTGTAGAACACCGTGCGCTCATAGGCCAGAGCCACCGTCTCCGGCGGGAAGCCCATGTCCATCCACTGGTCGATGTAGCGGCGTTCGGCCTCCACCGGCGGTCTGTTAAGAATTCGTAAATTCGACAAATAGGAAGTGTACTTCCTGTTGCGCTCTGCCCATTTTTTCAGGTATACCGCAGCAGAATTCTGGTCAAATATGCCAAGCTGTGCCCAGCGATAGCCCTCTTTTTCCACCTGGCGCATGGTTGGGCGTCTACCCTCGCCCCACTGGCTGCGAGCCCGTTCGACACAGTGGCACACCAGGAGATAGATCACGTCGGCGGGCATACCCAGGTCATCGTAAAGACCGGCCAATATCTGCAAGTCGGCGGTGCGGAGCTTCTTGCCCAGCTGCTGCTCCGTCTGGGGCACCAGCAGGCGGAAGCCCTCGTTGTCCGTCAGCAGTCCGGCGATGTCCTGGGCGGTGTAGACCGGGCGTTCGTCCGCCGGATCGGGCGGTGCCTGGCGGGCCGGTCGAGGCAGCAGGTCCAGGTCCTGAAGGACCTTCTCCGCCGCGTCGATCCGCAGGCGGCTGATGGGCAGGACCTTTTCCAGCTCCTCCGGTGTGACGCCCCGGCCGAAGCGGCGCAGGGCCAGATACAGCAGGGCGGCGTCGCCCTGACCGCTTTGCAGCAGCTTGTCGGCCGCGTCGGCGGACAGCGTCAGCTGCTCCTGCCTGTTCCGAAGTATATAGCCGTCCATGGCGATGACCTCCCTTCTCATTCGTGCTCTCCATTCTACACGAAAAAGGGGTCGGCGTAAAGCGGGGCGGGACAACTTTTTACAAATTTCCGCTTTTCGCCAAAATAGACTTTTCTCCGGCGGGTTTTGTGGTATAATGCTATTTGTATAAGTATATATACCCAACGAAATGAATTAAGGAGGGTTTTGGCATGGCGAACCGGGTAACGATGTCTATCTGCGGCACGGAGTATATCCTCGTAGCGGAGGAGGACGCCGCCTACATGGAGAAGATCGGCAGCATGGTGGATGCGGAGATGCAGAAGCTGATGGACAGCGCCCACATGAGCCGTGACGCGGCGGCGGTGCTGGCGGCGGTCAATCTGGCGGACCAGCTCACCAAGGCGCAGGAGGGCGCGGAAAATCTGCGCCGGCAGGTGAAGACCTATCTGGACGAGGCCAGCCGCGCTAAGAACGAGGCCGCCGAGCTGCGCCGGAAGCTGCAGAACGCCCAGAACCAGAACAACCGCCGGTGATGATGGAGCTTTTGGCCCCCGCGGGGGGATATGAGGCACTGACCGCCGCGGTGCAGAACGGCGCGGACGCGGTGTATATGGGCTTCGGTGCGTTCAACGCGCGGCGGAGCGCGAAAAACTTTACCGACGAGGAATTCGCGTCGGCGGTGCGGTATTGCCATCTGCGGGGTGTGCGGGTCTTTTTGACCCTGAACACCCTGCTGACCGACCGGGAGCTGCCCGGGGCGGCCGCGTCGCTGCGGAAGGCCAGCGCCATGGGCGTGGACGCGGTGCTGGTGCAGGACTGGGGCCTGCTGACCCTGGCAAAGGAGATCGTGCCGGACCTGCCTCTTCACGCCAGCACGCAGATGAGCCTGTTCACGCTGGGCGGCGCCAATGCGGCCGCGGCGTTGGGCATGGAGCGCGTGGTGCTGGCCCGGGAGCTGGACCGGGACGAGGTACGGGAGATCTGCGCCGGCTGCGGCGCGGAGATCGAGGTGTTCGGCCACGGGGCGCTGTGTATGTGCTACTCCGGCCAGTGCGAGATGAGCGCCGTGCTGGGGCAGCGCAGCGGCAACCGGGGCGCCTGCGCCCAGCCCTGCCGTCTGCCCTACGGCGTGAACGGCCCCTGCCGGGGCGCGCATCCCCTGAGCCTGAAGGACGCCAACCTGTCCGCCTATTTGCAGGACATGCAGCGCATGGGCGTGGCCTGCCTGAAGCTGGAGGGACGGCTGAAGCGGCCGGAATACGTGGCCGTAGTGACGGGCATCTACCGCCGCCTGCTGGACGAAAGGCGGCTGCCCACGGCGGAGGAGTCCCGGGCGCTGGAGCAGGCCTTCTCCCGCAGCGGCTTTACGGACAGCTATTGGCTGGGCAGGAAGGGCAAGGCCATGTTCGGCACCCGGCCGGAGAACGTGCCGGAGCCAAAGGAGCTGTTCGCCCGCGCCCGCGAGACATACGAAAACGGAAAAGAAAACCGAAAGATACCTGTGAACCTCCGTCTGACGGTGCGCCGGGGAAAACCGGTGCGGCTGAGCGGCGCGTGCGCCGTCCCGGGCGGCGTCACCATAGTCATGGCCACGGGCGATATGCCGGAGGAGGCGCGAAACCGCGCCGTGACGGAGGAGGAGCTGCGGCAGCGGCTGACCAAGACCGGCGGCACGGTGTTCGCGGCGGATCAGATCGAAATAGAGCTGGACGAGGGGCTGATGGTGTCCGCCAGCGCGGTGAACGCGCTGCGGCGGGAGCTGCTGGACGAGCTGGCGGATCGGCGGATGGACACTCCGAAGCGCCGTGAACTGCCCGCCTCTCCCCTGCCGGAGGCCCCGGCGGGCGCGGCGGAGCTGGACTTTACCGTGTCCATCAGCAGGCCCGATCAGCTGACGGCCGAGCTGCTGGCGGAACGCCCCGCTATCGTGTATATCCCGGCGGAGCTGCTGGATAAGATGGACCTGATGCCCTATATCGGGCAGGCGGAGTTCTGCGCGGTGCTGCCCCGGATATTCCGCACGGTGGACGAACCGGTGTTCCGGGATATTCTGCAGCGGCACCCGGAGGTCGCCTCCGCGGCCATCGGCAACCTGGGCCATCTGGCCATCGTGAAGGGACTGGGCAAAACGCTCCGCGGCGACTTCGGTCTGAACGTGTACAACAGCCGGGCGGTGCGCTTCTGGCAGGAGCAGAAGCTATCGTCCGTGACGGCCAGCTTCGAGCTGCGGTGGCAGCAGGTGCGGGACCTGGGAAAATATGCGGACTGCGAGGCCCTTGTCTATGGCCGCCTGCCGCTGATGATCACCGAAAACTGCGTGACGAAGAACAGCGTGGGCTGCGCCCATGGGGCGGGCAGCGTGCTGACCGACCGGCGGGGCGAGCAATTCCCGGTGCTGTGCGCCTACGGGTGCCGGTGCGAGATCGAGAACGGAAAGACGCTGGTGCTGGCGGACAAGCCGGAGGTATTCCGGTGCGGCCTGCGGTACGGACGCCTGCGGTTTACCACAGAGACGGCGGCGGAGTGCGCGGCGCTTCTCCGCGCCCACAGGGCCGGGACCGTCACCGCCGGTGACAACAGCACACGCGGGCTGTTCTACCGGGGCGTAGAGTAAAACAAATGGTATAACACTCGTTATAATTTACAAGCCGTATTCAATTTCAGGAGAAAAAGGTGTTACTATGGAGCTGAAGATCAAGGCCCTGTCCCCCAAGATCGGGACGGAGATACCCCTCCCCCGCTTTGCCACCGCCGGCGCGGCCTGCATGGACCTGTGTGCCTGCATCGACGAGGCGGTGACGCTGGCAGCCGGGGAACGGCGGCTGGTACCCACCGGCATCGCCATCGCCCTGCCGTCGGCGGACTACGCGGCGCTGGTGTTCGCCCGCAGCGGGCTGGGCATCAAGAAGGGCGTGTGCCTTTCCAACGGCGTGGGCGTCATCGACAGCGACTACCGGGGCGAGATCGGCGTGGGGCTGGTAAACCTGGGAAGCGAACCGTACACGGTGCAGCCCGGGGACCGGATCGCCCAGCTGATGGTGGTGCCGGTGGTGCAGCCCACGGTGACGGTGACGGAGGACCTGGACGAGACGGACCGGGGCGCCGGCGGCTTCGGCTCCACAGGCAGGTGACGTATATGGCAAAGATCGTGCTGGCCTCCGGGTCCCCCCGGCGGCAGGAGCTTTTGCGTCGGATGGGCATCACCGACTTTACCGTCCGGGTGCCGGAGGTGGAGGAATACTTCCCCGCCGGGCTGACGCCGGAGGAGACGGTGTGCTACATCTCCCGGGAGAAATCCCAGGCGGTGGCGTCCGACGCGGACGAGATCGTCATCACGGCGGATACGATGGTGTTTCTGGACGACAAGAAGCTGGGCAAGCCCGCCGACCAGGCGGAGGCCCTGCAAATGCTGACGGCCCTGCAGGGTCGGCGCCACACCGTCTGTACCGGTGTGACGGTGCGGCAGGGGGAGAAAGCCCTGACCCGTGCCCAGCACACGGACGTGTATTTCCGTCCGGCCACACAGCGGGAGCTGAAGGCCTACATCGCCGGGGGCGAGCCCATGGACAAAGCCGGGGCCTACGGCGTACAGGGGCAGGGCGCGCTGCTGGTGGCGCGCATCGACGGCGACTTTTTCAACGTGATGGGGCTGCCGGTGGTGCTGCTGGCGGAGATGCTGGGCGAATTCGGGATACAGCTGCTGGGATAATGCCCCTTTCGCTCCCTCTGAGAGGGTGCGCTGCCGCCTCCCCTGCCGGGGGAGACTTCAGAGAGGAACAAACGACACATGAAGCGATTTTTTACGAAAACGGGAATATGGCTGCTGGCCGCGGCGGCTACCATCGCGGTGGTGCTGTGCGTGGTGTCGGCCCTGAGCTCCGGAACGGGGCTGCTGCACAATGCCCTGGGCGTGATCGCCTCGCCCTTCCGGGCGGCGGGTTCCGCCGTGGCGGGCTGGGTCGGCGGCATTAGCCAGCGGTTTGAGGACGTGGAGACCCTACAGCAGGAGAACGATGAGCTGCGGCAGCAGATCGCGGAGCTGGAGGAGCAGCTGCGGCAGATGGAGCCGGCGGCGACCGAGAATAAAGAGCTGCGCCAGCTGCTGGGCCTGCGGCAGCAGCGCAGCGACCTGGTGTTCGAGGCGGCCCGCGTCACCCAGCGCGACGTGTCCAACTGGGCCAGCACGCTGGTGCTGGACCGGGGCAGTCAGCACGGTGTGGCCATAGGCGACTGCGCGGTGGACAGCGCCGGGAACCTGGTGGGTGTGGTCACAGACGTGGGCCTGAACTGGTGCCGGCTGTCCACGGTGCTGGACACGGATTCCCAGTTCGGCGCGCGGGTATTCCGCACCGGCGAGACGGCGGTGGCCGGCGGTGACCTGGCCCTGATGGCCGAGGGCAGGCTGCGGCTGCAATACCTCAACGACAGCGCGAGCCTGATCAAGGGCGATGTGATCGTCACGTCCGGACTGGGCGGCTACTATCCCGCCGGGCTGGTCATCGGCACGGTGGAGTCCGTGCAGACGGATGACGGCGGGCTGGCACGGTACGCGGTGCTCTCGCCCAAATGCGATGTGGCGGCGATACAGGAGATGTTTATTATCACGGATTTTGACGTGATCCAATGATGGAGGACGGCTATGACGCGGCGGGTGATACTGCTGAAGTGGATATTGTACTGTCTGTGCGCGCTGGCGCTGGCACTGCTGCAGGGGCTGGTTCTGGTACACGTGCGGGTATGGGGCGTGCACCCGTTCCTGCTGCCGGCCATCGCGGTGATACCGGCCACGCTGGAGCGCAACGAGCAGGCGCTGCTGTACGCGGTATTTTTCGGGCTGGTGTGCGACCTTCTCTCGCCGGTGGCGGGCCTGCCGTGCTTTTACGCGCTGGCGTTCCTGCTTGGCGCGGCGGCAGCGTGGCTGCTGAGCGGGCAGGTCATCATGGCGGGCGTGGTGTGCTCGCTGGTGGCGACAGGCGTATGTATGCTGCTCTGCGGACTGCTGCACATGGCGGTGCTGGCGGGACACAGCGGCGCGGGGCTGACCGCGGCGGGCCTGCTGCTGGGCAGAGAGCTTTTGGTATCGCTGCCCTTCGCGGCGGCAGCGCACCCGCTGTTCCGGTGGGCACGGCGGCGGACACTGAGCGAATGACCATAGGAGAACCAAGCTATGATGAAAAATCCTCACCCCTCCCGGCGGCGGGTATATGTGCTGCTGGGGTTTTTCTGTGCGTTTCTGGTGCTGTTTTTTGCGGTGCTGTATGACGCACAGGTGGTACACGGCAGCGAAAATCGGGCCAGGTCCATCACCAGCAACACCGCCAGCGAAACGGTGACCGCCTCCCGGGGCATCATCACCGACCGGAATGGCAAGGTGCTGGTGAGCAACCGGCTGGCCTATACGCTGGTGGTAGACAAGAGCAGCTTCGGCAAGGACGAGGCCGCGCTGAACGACGCCATCTGGCAGCTGATACAGCTGTGTCAGGAGCAGGGCGTCACATGGAACGACACCCTGCCCATGACCACAGGGTCCTCTCCCCAGCTGACCAGCAAAAGCCTGACCAAGAGCTTCCGGGAGTATCTGGACGACAACAAGCTGCCCACGGACGGCGGCAGCGCGGAAGTGCTGGCCGCCATGCGGAAGCTCTACAAGGTCGATGACAGCTATACCAACGCGCAGGCGCGTCTGATCGTGGGCGTGCGGTATGAACTGGACGGGCGCAGCAGCTACACCTTTGCCGAGGATGTATCCACGGAGCTGCTGGGCCGCATCACCGACGGAAAGTACCGGGGCGTGACCATCAAGACGGCGGCGGCGCGGGTGTACAACACCAAGCTGGCGGCGCACATTCTGGGCACCGTGGGCGCCATATGGCAGGAGGAGTGGCGCAGCGACGAGAGCACCGGCTATGTGGGCTACGCCGACAAGGGCTACAATATGAATGACCTGGTGGGCAAGGACGGCGTGGAGAAGGCCTTTGAGGAATACCTCCACGGCAAGGACGGCAAGCGGCTCATCACCACCGACGAGAACGGCAAGATCACCGGCGAGCTGTACACCCGGGAGCCCCAGCCCGGCGGCACCGTGGCGCTGACCATCGACATCGACCTGCAGCAGGTGGTGGAGGACACGCTGGCCAGTACCATTCAGGGCATGATCGACAAGGACAGCAACGAGCGCGGCGGCGCGGCGGCGGTCATTCAGGTGGGCACCGGCGAGGTACTGGCCATGGCCAGCTACCCCACCTACGATCTGGAGACGTTCAACCAGGACTATGATGAGCTGGTGAAGGACGAACGCCTGCCCATGTTTAACCGGGCCACCCAGGGCGTGTACGCCCCCGGCTCCACCTTCAAGCTGTGCACGTCCGTGGCGGCGCTGGAGGAGGGCATCATCACCCCCAGTACCATTATCGAAGACAAGGGTATCTACACCTACTATGTGGACCCGCAGCCCATGTGCTGGATCTGGCGGCAGGCCCACACCACCCACGGGCGCATCAACGTCAGTCAGGCCATCGTGGACTCCTGCAACTACTTCTACTACGAGGTGGGCCGGCTGACAGGCATCAAGAAGCTGGACGAGTACGCCACAGCCTTCGGCCTGGGGCAGTCCACGGGCATTGAGATCGGCGACGTCAGCGGCGTGCTGGCCTCCCCGGAGTGGGCGGAGGCCCACGACCGGGAGTGGACCGACGGCCAGACCATCACGGCGGCCATCGGCCAGTCCTACAACCTGTTCACCCCCCTGCAGCTGGCCAACTATGTGGCTACGCTGGTATCCGGCGGCGAGCACTATGAGGCACATCTTCTGAAAAACGTAAAATCTTATGATAATTCACGAGTTATCGACATATATGGCAAGGGGCCGCTGAACGACCTGAACATCTCGGACAGCACCATGGCGGCGGTGACCAAGGGTATGCACGATCTGACCTACGACTCCCTGCGGAGCGCCTTTTCCCGCTGTGTGGTGGAGGCCGGCGCCAAGACCGGCTCGGCCCAGGTGGGTACGGATATCGCCAACGGCACCTTTGTGGCCTACGCCCCCTATGACGATCCGGAGATCGCCATCGCCATCGTGGTGGAGAAGGGCGGCAGCGGCAGTCTGCTGGCCAATGCGGCCGTGGACATCATCAACGCCTGGTTCACCCGGGACGGCACCGGCGCCACCGCCGCCGGCGAGGACACGCTGATGCGGTAAATCTGTTATAGAGACAAGAGGCACACATGGGACCCTATTTCAATTCGAGAGACAAACATTATAAAGATCCCTTCGGCGCCGTCCCCTGCGGCGCCGAAGTGCGCTTTGCGCTGGCGGACGACACTTACTACGGCTGCGAGCTGCTGGTGCTCCGGGAGTTTTCAGGCACGGAGGACACGTGCGCCCTGCCGCCGGCGGAGGGCGGCTTCGCCGGCACATACACCGCACCGGCTGGCGGTGAGCTGTGCTGGTACTGCTTCCGCCTGACGGACGTGGACGGGCGCTGCGTGTGGTACGGCAAAAATGGCGTGCAGGACGCGCCGGAGAAGGCGGCACGCTGGCAGCTGACGGTATACGAGCCCTCCCCCGCCCCGGACTGGTTCGGGCGCGGCGTGACGTACCAGATCTTCCCGGATCGGTTCCGCCGTGTATCCATGCCGGACGTGAGCCATATGCCCGGGCACCGGTGGCTGCACCGCGGCTGGAACGAGCAGCCGGTGTCCCTTCCGGACGAGCACGGGCAGATCACCAACCGTGACTTCTTTGGCGGCTCGCTGCAGGGCATCACGGAGAAGCTGGACTATCTGGCGGGCCTGGTCGTGACGACGCTGTATCTGAACCCCATTTTTGAGGCCGCCAGCAACCACCGCTACGACACCGGCGACTATCGGGCCATCGACCCGCTGCTGGGCACAGAGGCTGACTTCCGCACCCTGTGCACCGCCGCCCATCAGCGTGGGATGCGTGTGATACTGGACGGCGTGTTCAACCATACCGGCAGCAACAGCCGGTACTTCAACGCCGAGGGCTACTATCCGGAGCCGGGGGCGGCCCAGAGCCAGAATTCAGAGTATTACAACTGGTACAGCTTCCACCCGTGGCCGTCGGACTACGACGCCTGGTGGGGCGTGAAGACCCTGCCCGCCGTCAATGAGGCGCAGCCGGCTTACCGTGACTTCATCTTCGGCGATCAGGACAGCGTGGTCCGGCATTGGCTGCGCTGCGGCGCGGACGGCTGGCGGCTGGATGTGGCCGACGAGCTGCCCGGCGACTTTATTGAGGGCATCCGCTCGGCCATCGACGCGGAAAAGCCCGGGGCTTACCTGCTGGGTGAGGTCTGGGAGGACGGCAGCAACAAGATCGCCTACTCCCAACGGCGCAGATACCTGCTGGGCCGCCAGGTCCACGGCCTGATGAACTACCCCTTCCGCACGGCCCTGCTGAACTGGCTGGCCGGCGGCGACGCCGCGGTCTTCCGCGACAGCATGGAGACAATTCGTGAGAACTACCCGCCCTTTGCCTTCTATGGCGCCATGAACTTCCTGGGCACCCACGACACAGCGCGCATTCTGACGCTGCTGGGCGCGGAGGGCACACCGAAAACCAAGGCGGAGCGTGCGGCGTACCGCCTCTCCCCCACTGAGCTGGCCCGGGGCCTGGCAAAGCTCCGTCTGGCGGGAATGCTGCTCTACAGCTTCCCCGGCTCTCCCACCCTCTTCTACGGCGACGAGGCCGGCGTGCAGGGCTTCGAGGACCCCCTGAACCGGGGCGCCTTCCCCTGGGGCAGCGAGGACGCGGCGCTGACGGACTTCTTCCGCACTCTGGGACAGCTGCGGCGAACGCGGGAGAGCCTGCGCTCGGGCGCCCTGCGCTATCTGCTGGCCCGAGGCGGCGCTCTGGCCATCGAGCGTGAGTGCGGAGGCGAGCGCACGGTAACGGCGCTGAACGCCGGGGACGCGCCGGCAGACCTGACGCTGGCCTGGGACGCGCCCACCGCGCAGGATGCGATAACCGGACAGCGATTTCTGGTCATCGACGGGAAAGCACACCTGACATTGCCGCCGCTGAACGGCGTGATACTGGTATAAGGAACGGGGCGGCTGTTTCACGTGAAACAGCCGCCCTGTTTTTGTCCCTTTATGTTTCACGTGAAACAAAAGGGCGAAAATTTGCATTTTCCCTCTTGAAACCCTCCATGCAGGTGGTATATACTATCATAATGAACTCAGATAGAAAGAGGAATTTGCTGTGGCGAAAATCATTGCGATCGTAAATCAGAAGGGCGGCGTGGGCAAGACCACCACCTGTGTAAACCTGGCCGCTGCCGTAAAAGCCGCTGGCAAGCGGGTGCTGCTGTGCGATTTTGACCCTCAGGCCAACGCCACCAGCGGCATGGGCGTGGACAAGACCACCAGCAACGGCGTATATGACGCGCTCATCAACGGCGCAGAGACGGCCCAGCTGATCGTGGCCACGCCCTATGGCGACGTGCTGCCAAGCAGCAAGGCGCTGGCCGGCGCCGGCGTGGAGATGATCAACATGGACGACCGGCAGTTCCTGCTGAAGGCCGCGCTGCGGCAGGTGGCGGACAATTACGATTTCATTTTCATCGACTGTCCGCCCTCGCTGGAACTGCTGACGCTGAACGCGCTGTGCGCCGCCAACAGTCTGCTGGTACCGGTGCAGGGCGAGTATTACGCGCTGGAGGGACTCAGCGACCTGATGAACACCGTGCGTATCGTGCGGCGCAGCATGAACCCGGGGCTGGACATCGAGGGCGTGCTGCTGACCATGTTCGATGGCCGCACTAACCTGTCCATTCAAGTGGCCCAGGAGCTGAAGCGGTTTTTTGCCGGGAAGGTGTACAGCACCGTGATCCCGCGGAACGTGCGGCTCAGCGAAGCGCCCAGCCACGGCAAGCCCATCACCGCCTATGACAAGACCTGCCGGGGCGCGGACGCATACACGGCGCTGGCGGCGGAATTTTTGCGGAAGAGCAACTGCTGAAAGGAGACGCGGTATGGCGAACACAAAAGGTCTGGGCAAGGGACTGAGCGCACTGCTGGGCGATGACGTCATCGCCGCCAAGGACGAGCGCGCCTCCTCCCTGCTGCTGCCCATCAGCCAGGTGGAGAGCTGCTCCACCCAGCCCAGAAAGAGCTTTGAGCCGGAGGCCCTCAGTGACCTGGCGGACTCCATCCGGATACACGGCATCATCCAGCCGCTGACCGTGCGGAAGCTGCAATCCGGCTACTATCAGATCATCGCCGGTGAACGGCGGTGGCGGGCGGCGCGGATGGCCGGGCTGACACAGGTGCCCGTGGTGGTCATCGAGGCCGACGACCGCAAGGCCATGGAGCTGGCCATGATCGAAAACCTCCAGCGAGAGGATCTGAACCCCATTGAGGAGGCCGAGGGCTACCGGGTGCTGACGGAGCAATACGGCATGACCCAGGACGAATGTGCCCAGCGGGTGGGCAAGTCCCGCCCCACCGTGGCCAACGCCCTGCGCCTGCTGGGGCTGACCGATCCGGTGCGGGCCATGGTGGAGGACGGACGGCTTTCCGCCGGACACGCCCGCGCCCTGTTGACGCTGGGCAGCAAACAGCAGCAGGCCGCCGCGGAGACCGTGGTCAAGGACGCCCTCTCCGTCCGCCAGACGGAACTGCTGGTGAAAAAACTCACCGCCGAGAAAAAAGAAAAGCCCCAAAAGGACGCGCTTTCCGTCAATTATGTTGAGGAGGCCGCCCGTGAGCTGGGCGAAAAGCTGGGCCGCCCCTGCCGCATCGTCAACGGCAAAAAGAAGGGGCGCATCGAGCTGGAATACTACGGCACCGAGGACCTGAACGCCCTGCTGGAGGCTCTGGAGAAGCTGGGAAAGCGATAAGCGTTTCACGTGAAACATCATCGAATAGAGGTATAGAATATGCTTGACATCAAGTTTATCCGGGAGAACCCGGACCTGGTAAAGGAGAATATCCGCAAGAAGTTCCAGAACGCCAAGCTGCCCCTGGTGGACGAGGTCATCGCCCTGGACAGCGAGCGCCGCGAGGCCATCAACGAGGGCGAGGCCCTGAAGGCCGAGCGCAACAAGATCTCCAAGGCCAACGGTCCCCTGTTCGGCAGGCTGAAAAAGTGCGCCGACGAGGCGGAGAAGGCCGCCCTTCAGGCGGAGATCGATGCCAACAACGCCGCCGTAAAGGCCAACGCCGAGCGCATGGCTCGGCTGGAGGAGAAGAAGGCCAACGCCGAGGCGGCCATGAACAAGCTGCTGCTGGTCATCCCCCAGATGATCGACGAGTCCGTGCCCATCGGTCCGGACGACAGCTGCAACGTAGAGGTGGAGCGCTTCGGCGAGCCCAAGACCCCAGACTTCCCCATCTCCTACCACACGGAGATCATGGAGCGCTTCGACGGCGTGGATATGGACGCCGCCGCCCGTGTATCCGGCAACGGCTTCTATTACCTGATGGGCGACATCGCACGGCTGCACTCCGCCGTCACCGCCTATGGCCGTGACTTTATGATCGACAAGGGCTTCACCTACTGCATCCCGCCGTTTATGATCCACGGCAACGTGGTGGAGGGCGTGATGAGCCAGACGGACATGGACGCCATGATGTACAAGATCGAGGGCGAGGACCTGTACCTGATCGGCACCAGCGAGCACTCCATGATCGGCAAGTTCATCGACCAGATCCTGCCGGAGGACAAGCTGCCCCAGACGCTGACCTCCTACTCCCCCTGCTTCCGCAAAGAGAAGGGCGCCCACGGCATCGAGGAGCGTGGTGTGTACCGCATCCACCAGTTCGAAAAGCAGGAGATGATCGTGGTCTGCAAGCCCGAGGACTCCAAGGCCTGGTACGAGAAGATGTGGCGCTACTCCGTGGAGCTGTTCCGCAGCCTGGATATCCCTGTACGGCAGCTGGAGTGCTGCTCCGGCGACCTGGCGGACCTGAAGTGCAAGTCCTGCGACATCGAGGCCTGGTCCCCCCGGCAGCAAAAGTACTTCGAGGTGTGCTCCTGCTCCAACCTGGGCGACGCCCAGGCCCGCCGCCTGAAGATCCGCGTCCGCGGCGAGGACGGCAAACTGTACCTGCCCCACACCCTGAACAACACCGTGGTGGCCCCGCCCCGTATGCTGATCGCCCTGTTGGAGAACAACCTGCAGGCGGACGGCTCCGTGCTGGTGCCCAAGGCGCTGCAGCCCTACATGGGCGGCAAGGAGCGCCTGGTACCGCTGCACTGATAGCGTATCGTAATAGTTATCCGTAATTATACTTTTAGTATAGGAGCTTTTACACATGAAGAAGTTTTTTGCGGAATTCAAGACCTTCGCCATGCGCGGCAACGTCATGGACATGGCCGTCGGCGTGATCATCGGTACCGCGTTCGGTAAGATCACCACCTCTCTGGTGAACGATGTGTTCATGCCGCTGATCGGCCTGCTCATCGGCGGCGTGGATCTGGGACAGCTGAATATCGTTCTGAAGCCGGAGGTGCTGGACGAGGCAGGCCAGGTGGTCACCGAGGCCGTTACCCTGGGCATCGGCACGTTTCTGAGCACGGTCATTGACTTTGTTCTGGTGGCCTTCGTCATCTTCCTGATGGTCAAGACCATCAACCAGCTGCACAAGCTGGGCAAAAAGGACGAGGAGCCGCAGGAGGAGGAAGAACCGGCTCCCACCAGCGAGGAGCTGCTGACCGAGATCCGCGACCTGCTGAAAGAGCAGCAGAAATGAGGGACCTCCTGACCGCCGGCCTGACGGCCCTGGACCTGGACCCCGCCGCTGCGGACAAGCTGGCGCGCTACGCCGAACTGCTGCTGGAAAAGAACAAGGTGATGAACCTCACGGCCATCACCGCGCCCCGGGACGTTGCCACCCTGCACCTGCTGGACTGCGCGGCGCTGGCGGCGCAGCTGGACCTGTCCGGCAAGCGCGTCATCGACGTAGGCACCGGCGCAGGCTTTCCCGGCATGGTGCTGGCG
Source organism: Vescimonas sanitatis (assembly GCF_049060325.1). Taxonomy (NCBI): domain Bacteria; kingdom Bacillati; phylum Bacillota; class Clostridia; order Eubacteriales; family Oscillospiraceae; genus Vescimonas; species Vescimonas sanitatis. The sequence continues at coordinate 108,146 of NZ_JBMGPW010000004.1, forward strand.
ATCTTGACGCCGGACGCCCGCTTCACGCTGCTGGACAGTCTGGGCAAGCGGGTGGACTTCCTGAAGGAGGTCCAGACAGACCTGGGCCTGAAAAATGTGACCTGCGTTCACGCCCGGGCGGAGGAATTCGCCGCGCAGCACCGGGAGCAGTTCGATCTGGCGGCCTCCCGTGCCGTGGCCCAGCTGAACGTACTGTGCGAGCTGACGCTGCCGCTGGTAAAGGTAGGCGGACAGTTCGCCGCCATGAAGTCCGTCTCCACCGACGAGGAGATACGGCAGGCCCACAGCGCCATCGCCCAGCTGGGCGGACAGCTCTCCGGCGTCACGGACTACACCGTGCCGGAGACGGACGTGGTGCACCGCATCGTATCCATCGAAAAAACACAGCACACACCGAAGCAATTTCCCCGGGCCTTTGCCCGGATCAAAAAAGCGCCGCTGGTATAGGCGGCCCGTGAAAGGAGGGAGTCCATGGGCAAGATCATCGCCGTGGCGTCCGGCAAGGGCGGCACCGGCAAGACCACCTTCACCGCCAACGTGGCGCTGGCGCTGGCCCACATGGGGCAGCGGGTGCTGTGCCTGGACTGTGACATCACCCTGCGGAACCTGGATCTGGCGCTGGGGCTCAGCGACCGGGCGCTGATGGACTTCTCCGACGTGCTGGAGGGCCGCTGCACCCTGCATGAGGCGGCGGTGCCCCATGAGCGATACCCCTCCCTCTCCCTGCTGACCGCACCCATGGCCGACCGCCCGCTGTCCCTGTCGGTGCCGAAGCTGCAGGCGCTGGCGCGTGAGATACGGGAAAGCTACGACTGGTGCCTGATCGACGCGCCCGCCGGACTGGGTCAGGGCTTCCAGATGGCAGCGTGCATGGCCGACCAGGTGATCGTCATCACCACCACGGACGTGTCCGCCATGCGGGACGCCCAGCGCACCGCCGCAGAGCTGTCCGCCTTTCCCAGCGGGACGGTGCATCTGGTGGTAGGGCGCGTGTCCAAAAAGGTGCTGCGTCAGCTGCACACCACCATCGACGACGCCATCGACGCGGCGGGCCTGCCGCTGCTGGGCGTGATACCGGAGGACCCGGACGTCCCCTACTGCCTGAACCGCGGACTGGTGCTGCGGGAGCAGAACTACTACGCCGCCCGGGCCTATGAAAACATTGCGAAACGCATCATGGGGCAGAAAACCCCGCTGATGAAGATATAAGGAAAGGAGCCCTCCATGAATATTGCATTGATGGCACACGACAACCGGAAAGAGCTGATGGTCCAGTTCTGCACCGCCTACTGCGGCATCCTGGCCAAGCACACCCTCTGCGCCACCGCCCGCACCGGCCAGCAGATCGCCGATGCTACCGGGCTGACCATACACCGCTTCCTGTCCTTCGCCCACGGCGGCGGACAGCAGATCGCCGCCCGCATCGCCTATAACGAGATCGATATGGTGCTGTGCTTCGGTGACCCCAACCAGAAAACGCCGGACGCAGACATCACGTATATTTCCCGCCTGTGCGACCAGAACAACGTGCCCTTTGCCAGCAACCTGGCCACCGCCGAGATGCTGGTGCTGGGTCTGGACCGGGGCGACCTGGACTGGCGTGACATCGTCAACCCCAAGAACAAGCCCTTTACGGCTTGACAACCATCGGCAAATCGCATACAATAAGGGATAACCGTGCAGACCTCGCAGGAGTAGCCTGTACACCGCCGCTGCAAGAGAGGTGCGCCATCGGCTGAAAGCGCACCGCGGCAAGGCACAGGTGAAGACAGCGAGTTAGCGGGGATGGAAACATCCACGGCGCGCTCCCCGTAACAGGAGCAAAAAGGGCCGCAAGGCCGAATTTGGGTGGCACCACGAAGTGTTTTACGCTCTCGTCCCAATGCAGGGACGGGAGCGTTTTTTCGTCCGCGCCGCCGACACAAACACAAAGGAGAACGCTATGCAGGCTGTTTTGGACTTCATCAACAACCACGTGCGGGACATCTTCATCCCGCTGACGGCGCTGGCGCTGCTGCGGGTCGGTATGTGCCTGGCGCAGCTGAAGCGAATGACGCACCTCCGGGAGAAAAAAGGTGCCTACCACGCCGTCCGGGGCCACTGCGAGGAGCTGGGCGTCTGGTTCGGTGCGCTGGCGGGCCTGCTGCTGCCTGTCATTGTACCGGGTCTGTGGTATGCGGGCCTGGCGCTGGCCATAGTCGGCGGTGTCATCGGCCAGCGCATCGGCGTGAAGAAGGGCCGGGCCCTGGATAATATCTACCGCGAGGTCGCCTGGGAGCTGAAGCACGAGGCGGAGGCCGAGGCCGCCCGCGAGGCCGCCGCCCACACGCTAACGCCCGGTGCGGAGGAGCTGCCGGAGACAAACGAGCAAAACGAAACCACCGAAGATAAAGGAGCGACGGAAAATGGCTGAGATGACCCCCCGGACCCTGTCCGGCTTTATGGAGCTGCTGCCCAAGCCGCAGCAGCAGATGGAGCGCATGATGGACATCCTGCGCCGCACCTATTCTCTGTACGGCTTCACCCCGCTGGACACCCCGGTGATCGAGGCGGCGGAGGTGCTGCTGGCCAAGGGCGGCGGCGAAACGGAGAAGCAGATCTACCGCTTCAACAAGGGCGACGCCGACCTGGCCCTGCGGTTTGACCTGACGGTGCCGCTGGCCAAGTATGTGGCCCTGCACTACAACGACCTGTCCTTCCCCTTCCGCCGCTACCAGATCGGCAAGGTCTACCGGGGCGAGCGCGCCCAGCGCGGCCGCTTCCGTGAGTTCTATCAGGCGGATATCGACGTGATCGGCGACGGCAAGCTGGACATCACCAACGAGGCCGAGATGCCCGCCATCATCTACCGTGCGTTCAGTGAGCTGGGGCTCAGGCGCTTCTGCATCCGGGTGAACAACCGCAAGATCCTCAACGGCTTTTATGCCATGCTGGGCCTGACCGACAAGGCCGGCGACATCATGCGTACCGTGGACAAGCTGGACAAGATCGGCGCAGAGAAAGTCCGCGCCCTGCTGACCGACGAGGTGGGCGTGTCCGCCGAAAGCGCCGATGAGATCCTGAAATTCATCGCCATCACCGGCAGCAACGATCAGGTTCTCTCCGCCCTGGAGGGCTACGCCGGCCGGAACGAAACGTTTGACGAGGGCCTGGACCAGCTGAAGACCGTGGTGAAATACCTGTCCGCCTTCGGCGTGCCGGAGGAGAACTTTGCCGTGGACCTGACCATTGCCCGGGGCTTGGATTACTACACCGGCACCGTGTACGAGACGGCGCTGCTGGACCACCCGGAGATCGGCTCCGTCTGCTCCGGCGGCCGGTATGACAACCTGGCAGCGTACTACACCGACAAGCAGCTGCCCGGCGTGGGCATCTCCATCGGCCTGACCCGGCTGTTCTACGTGCTGGGCGAGCAGGGAATGCTCAACGGCGATCTGCCCACCGCTCCGGCGGATGTGCTGATCCTGCCCATGACCGAGGACCTGTCCGCCGCCGTCACACTGGCCACAAAGCTGCGGGACGCCGGCGTGCGGACCCAACTGTACACCGAGCAAAAAAAGTTCAAGGCCAAGATGAACTACGCCGACAAGACCGGCGTGCCCTATGTGGTGTTCCTGGGCGAGGACGAGGTGAAAAATAACGTCATCGCCTGCAAGGATATGACCAGCGGCGAGCAGACCACCCTGGACTTTGCCGCCACCCTGGCGCGGGTGCGCGACGGTCTGGCCGAGAGGAACAAGGGCAGGGTCATCGTGGAGAAGTAAGCGCCTTACCCTACGGCGCAAAGCATTTCCGGCAGACGGGTGTAGGGGGCGGCGTTTTTGATAAACAATCCGTAATAATTCAATAAGGTTATACAAAACACAATCATAAATGGGAGGAAAACGACAATGATGCAGATGCGTACACATACCTGCAATGCGCTGCGGCTGGCCGATGTGGGCAAGTCCGTGAAGATCGTGGGCTGGATGGAGAATGTCCGCGAGGTAGGCGGCAGCCTGGCCTTCGTGGTGCTGCGTGACTTCTACGGCACCACCCAGGTGGTGGTGGAGGACGAGGCCGACCTGAAGGTCATCAAGAGCCTGAACAAGGAGTCCACCATCAGCGTGGAGGGCACCGTCCGCGAGCGCGCCAGCAAGAACTCCAAGCTGCCCACCGGCGAGATCGAGGTGGTCCCCACCAAGATCGAGGTGCTGGGCCGCTGCCGCTACAACGCCCTGCCCTTCGAGATCAACCGCAGCCGCGAGGCCGACGAGACCCAGCGGCTGAAGTACCGCTATCTGGACCTGCGTAACCCGGCGGTCAAGCAGAACATCATCCTGCGCTGCCAGGTGGTGGCCGCCCTGCGCGCCGCCATGATGGAGCACGGCTTCCTGGAGATCACCACCCCCATCCTGACCGCCAGCTCCCCCGAGGGCGCCCGCGACTATCTGGTGCCCGCCCGCAAGCACCCCGGCAAGTTCTACGCCCTGCCCCAGGCGCCCCAGCAGTTCAAGCAGCTGCTGATGACCTCCGGCTTCGACCGCTATTTCCAGATCGCCCCCTGCTTCCGCGACGAGGACGCCCGCGGCGACCGCAGCCCCGGCGAGTTCTATCAGCTGGATATGGAGATGGCCTTCGCCACCCAGGACGACATCTTCGCCGTGCTGGAGGACGTGCTGCCCCCTATCTTCGCCAAGTTCGGCACCTACAACGTGGCCTCCTCCGCCCCCTTCCGCCGCATCCCCTACAACACCGCCATGGAGACCTACGGCTCCGATAAGCCCGACCTGCGTATCGACCTGACCTGCAAAAACGTCAGCGAGCTGTTCGTCGCCAGCGAGTTCGAGGCCTTCAAGGGCCAGACCGTAAAGATGGTGCCCATCAGCGACTGCGCCCTGACCCGCAAGCAGGTGGAGAAGCTGCTCACCGACTGCGAGGTCCAGTCCGGCAGCAAGGCCTACTGGTTCAAGGTGGACGAAAACGGCCAGCTGGCCGGCGGCATCGCCAAGTTCGTCGCCCCGGTGGAGGCCGAGCTGGGCAAGATCATCGACCTGAAGCCGGGCACCCTGGTGCTGGCAGCCGCAGGCCAATACGCCACCAAGTCCGTGGGCGTGCTCATCAAGACCTTCGGCGCCGCCTGCGAAAACCACTTTGACAAGGAGCGCTACGAGTTCTGCTGGATCGTGGACTTCCCCATGTACGAGATCGGCGACGAGTCCGGCGAGCTGGAGTTCTGCCACAACCCGTTCTCCATGCCCAACGGCGGCATGGATATCCTGCTGAAAGCCGAGCGCGGCGAGATCGACCCGCTGGACATCTACGCCAACCAGTACGACCTGGTGTGCAACGGCGTGGAGCTCAGCTCCGGCGCCGTCCGTAACCACGACCCGGAGATCATGATCAAGGCCTTTGAGCTGGTGCGCCTGGGCGAGGAGGACGTGAAAAAGAAGTTCCCCGCCATGTACAACGCCTTCTGCTACGGTGCGCCTCCCCACGCGGGCATCGCCCCGGGCGTGGACCGCATGGTCATGCTGCTGGCCGGCGAAAGCTCCATCCGCGAGATCATCCCCTTCCCCATGAACAAGAACGCCCAGGACATCATGATGGGCGCGCCGTCCACCGTGGAGCAGAAGCAGCTGGATGAGCTGCACATCGCCATCGTGGGCGAGGTGGAGAAGGACGACTGATGGAGACCGTCAAGCTCTACTATGAAAACGCCTTTCTGCAGGACTTCACCGCCGTGGTGGAGTCCTGCGGGGCTGTGACGGGCGGCTTTGCGGTGGTGCTGGACCGCACCGCCTTCTATCCCGAGGGCGGCGGACAGCCCGCCGACCACGGCACGCTGGGGGATGCCCGCGTGCTGGACGTCCATGAGAAGGACGGCGTCGTCACCCACCTGTGCGACCATGAGCTGCCTGTAGGCGCGGAGGTCAGCGGCCATATCGACTGGGCGCGCCGCTTCGATCATATGCAGCAGCACTCCGGCGAGCACATCGTCTCCGGTATGCTGTGCAGTGCCTTCCACTGCGACAACGTGGGCTTCCACCTGGGCGCAGACACCGTGACCATCGACTACAACGCCGACATCAGCTGGGAGCAGGTGCAGGACATCGAACGCCGCGCCAACCGGTACATCTGGGAAAACCACCCCATCCACATCTGGTATCCCTCCCCGGAGGAGCTGGCCGCCCTGCCCTACCGCAGCAAAAAAGCCCTGGAGGGGCCTGTGCGCCTCACGGAGTTTCCCGGCGCGGACCTGTGCGCCTGCTGCGGCACCCATGTGGCCGCCAGCGGCCAGGTGGGCCTGGTGAAGTTCGTGGGCTGGCAGAAATTCCGGGACGGCGTGCGGCTGGAGCTGCTGTGCGGCCAGCGGGCGCTGGACCATCTCTCCGCCTGCTGGGAACAATCCCGGCAGATCGGGCAATCGCTGTCGGTAAAGCCGGAGGCATCCTTTGCCGCCGTGGAGCGGATGCAGTCTGAGCTGCTGGCCGCCAGGGAACGCGCCGCCGGATTGGAAGCGCAGGTCTTCGCCCACACAGCGGCGGAATACGCCGGCAAGGGCGACACCGTGCTCATCACCGCGCCGCTGGAAGGCGACGGTGTCCGCCGCCTGTGCGACGCCGTGGCCCAGACGTGCGGCGGCCGCTGCGCCGTGTTCTCCGGAACAGACGGCACGTACCGGTACGCGCTCATCCATGCCGGACAGGATATCCGGCCGCTGGTGAAGGACATGAACGACGCGCTCCATGGCCGCGGCGGCGGCCGCGACGGCTTTGCCCAGGGCAGCGCCGCCTGCACGGCGGAGGAGATCCGGGCCTTTTTCTCCTGCCGGTAAACTGCTTCGCTGCGCGAAATAATTTTGCGTTATTTCAACAAAAAACACCCCCGAAATGTGCAGAAAAAGCGCATTTCGGGGATTTCCTTTTATGGATATACATGATACAATAAGAGACACTGAATATTTCGCACAGAAAAGAGTGATACCTTGCCCGAAGAAAACAAGCTGGGCGTCATGCCCATTTCCAAGCTGATCTGGAATATGTCCCTGCCCATCATCGCGTCCATGCTGGTGCAGGCGCTGTACAACATCGTGGACAGCGTGTTCGTCAGCCGTGTCAGCGAGCAGGCGCTCACCGCCGTTTCGCTGGCCTTCCCCGCCCAGAACCTGATGATCGGTCTGGCCACCGGCACCGCCGTAGGCGTCAACGCCCTGATGGGCCGGGCACTGGGTGCCGGACAGCGTGAACGCGCCGACAAGGTCGCCAACCACGGCATACTGCTGGCGCTGGTGGGCTTCGTCATCTCCGCCCTTTTGGGTGCCACCTGCTCCGACCTGTTCTTCCGTTCCCAGACCCAGATCGAGAACATCATCCGCATGGGCAACGACTACCTGCGGGTGGTGACCATCGGCTCGCTGGGTATGTTCTGCCAGATCATGTACGAACGGCTGCTCCAGGGCACCGGGCGGTCTATCCTCAGTATGTACACCCAGGGTCTGGGCGCCATCATCAATATCATTCTGGACCCCATCTTCATCTTTACCCTGAACATGGGCGTTACCGGCGCTGCCGTGGCCACCATCATCGGCCAGTTCTGCGGCTGCGCCCTGGCCATATACTTCAACCACAAGAAGAATACCGATATCACCCTGTCCATCAAGGGCTTCCGCCCGGACTTCCGGCTCATCGGCGAGATCTATGCCATCGGCCTGCCCAGCGTCATTATGATCGCCATCGGTTCGGTGATGACGTTCCTGATGAACAAGATACTCATCACCTACCATGCCGCCCATGAGACGGCGGCCACCGCCTTCGGCGCGTACTTCAAGCTGAACTCCTTTATTTTCATGCCCGTCTTCGGTATGAACAACGGCGTGGTGCCCATCGTGGCCTATAACTACGGTGCTCGGAACCGCAAGCGCATGGTGGAGACCATCAAGCGCGGCGCGCTGTACGCCTCTATCATCATGGTCTTCGGCACCGTCCTCTTCTGGGTCATCCCCGGCCCTCTGCTGAAGATATTTGACGCCACCGACACCATGCTCTCCGTGGGTATACCCGCCCTGCGGATCATCTCCATCAGCTTCTGCATGGCCGGCGCGTGCATCGCCCTGGGCGCCTCCTTCCAGGCGCTGGGCAGATCCCTGTACTCCATGATCACCTCCATTGTCCGCCAGCTGGTGTTCCTGATCCCCATCGCCTACGTGCTGGCCCGGTACGGCGCCTCCGTGGGCAACAGCGACCTGGTGTGGTGGAGCTACCCCATCGCGGAGGTATTCTCCCTGACGCTGACGCTGTTCTTCTTCCGCCATCTGTACAAGACCGTCATCGCCCAGCTGCCCGAGGGGCACGAATAAGAAAAGCGGAACTAAACCCCGCCGCGCTCCGTCTTAGTGGATAGAGGGCGGGCACATCGCCCTCCCCGCCCCCCGGCGGTGTATATACACACAAACAGATAGAGACAGAAAAGGAGGCACGACCCCCATGAAGAAGTTTTTGGCATTTATCCTGGCCCTGGCCTGCGCCCTGTCGCTGATGGCCTGCGGCAAAAAGAACAACGACGACAAGCCCGACCCCGATCCCGCGCCGGATCCCCAGCCCACCGTCACCACCGCCGAATTTACCCACGGCTATGTAGACATGAAGCTGGAGCTGCCTGAGGGCTGGAGCTGGGAGCAGGTGTCCGACAACGGCACCGACAAGACCGAGGGCATCCGCTTCTACAAGACCGATGACCCCACTGTCAGCTACACGCTGCTGTGCTGGACGGGAGGCTACGGCATCTGCGGCACCGGCGTCACCAGTGAGGAGATCACCCTTGCCAACGGCATGAAGGTCTGGCAGCACACGGAGGAGAACACGGAAAAGGGCACCATGGGCATGGCGGACATCTTTTTTGAGGACGTACCGGGCAGCTATGTGGCTTCCCCCTCCGAGACCATGACCACCGAGGTGTGGAACGCCAACCGCGATGCGCTGCTGTCCATTCTGGGCACCGCCCAGATCGGCCGCAAGAGCGTCAGCCAGCAGGCCGCCATCGACGCGGCCAAGGCCCAGTACACCGGCGCGTACGATCAGGTGTACGCCACCTATGACGTCACCTCCGGCGCGTGGACGGTGAGCTTCAGCAAGAGCGCCGCCGGCGCAAAGACCGACCGTCTGGTGGTGGACGCCGCCGGAAAGGTCATGGCCGCCGGGAAGTAACCGAAAACAGCCGAAAACCGCCGCAGCTGCGGCGGTTTTTGCTTTGCGTGCTTGACAACCACCCCGAAACGTGCTATTCTTTTCCTGATACAGGCGATGACGGGCGTGGCGGCCCTGAGCCGCGGGAGGAAATGCCCGCCGGAAGCCCCGTTACCGGCAGAAGAGTGTGGAAGTATCCAAATTCAGGTGGAACCACGGACTATGTTTAGTTCGCCCTGAGCCTTACCGGCTCAGGGCGTTTTTTTGTTGCCAAAACACTTCATATAGGAGGAACCTCACCATGAAAAACACCGAAAAAACGATGGACAAGATCGTCGCCCTCTGCAAAAACCGCGGCATCATCTTTGCCGGCTCCGAGATCTACGGCGGCCTGGCCAACACCTGGGACTACGGTCCCCTGGGCGTGGAGCTGAAGAACAACATCAAGAAGGCCTGGTGGAAGAAATTTGTCCAGGAGAACCCCTACAATGTGGGGCAGGACGCCGCCATCCTCATGAACCCCCAGACCTGGGTGGCCAGCGGCCATCTGGCCGGCTTCTCCGACCCCCTGATGGACTGCAAGGAGTGCAAGGAGCGCTTCCGCGCCGACAAACTCATCGAGGACTGGTGCCACGAGAACGGCTTTGAGCTCAGCAAGCCCATCGACGCCTTCTCCCAGCAGGAGATGAAGGACTTTGTAGAGGAGCACAACCTCCCCTGCCCCAGCTGCGGCAAGCACAACTTCACCGATATCCGCCAGTTCAACCTGATGTTCAAGACGTTCCAGGGCGTCACCGAGGACGCCAAGAACACCGTCTATCTCCGTCCCGAGACGGCCCAGGGCATCTTCACCAACTTTGTGAACACCCAGCGCACCACCCGCCGCAAGCTGCCCTTCGGCGTCTGCCAGATCGGCAAGTCCTTCCGCAACGAGATCACCCCGGGCAACTTCATCTTCCGCGTCCGTGAGTTCGAGCAGATGGAGCTGGAGTTCTTCTGCAAACCCGGCACCGACCTGGAGTGGTTCAACTACTGGCGCACCTTCTGCCACAACTGGCTGCTGGGCATCGGATTGAAGGATGAGAACCTGCGCCTGCGTGACCACGACCCCGAGGAGCTGTGCTTCTACTCCAAGGCCACCACGGACTTCGAGTTCCTGTTCCCCTTCGGCTGGGGCGAGCTGTGGGGCGTGGCGGACCGTACCGACTACGACCTGACCCAGCACCAGACCGTGTCCGGCAAGGACCTGACCTACTTCGACCCCGAGACCAACGAGCGCTACATCCCCTATGTGGTCGAGCCGTCCCTGGGTGTGGAGCGCAGCGTCCTGGCCGTGCTGGTGGACGCCTACGACGAGGAGGTCGTGGACGCGGAGAAGAACGACGTCCGCGTGGTGCTGCACCTGCACCCGGCCCTGGCGCCCTACAAGGCCGCCATCCTGCCCCTGAGCAAGAAGCTCTCCGAGCCCGCCCGCAAGATCTACGAGGACCTGTCCAAGGAGTGGATGCTGGACTTCGACGAGACCGGCTCCATCGGCAAGCGCTACCGCCGCGAGGACGAGGTGGGCACGCCCTTCTGCATCACCGTGGACTTCGACACCGTGGGCGATGCCGAGCACCCCGGCGACAACTGCGTCACCGTCCGCGAGCGCGACACCATGGAGCAGGTGCGTATCCCCATCAGCGAGCTGAAGGCCTATCTGGCCGAGAAGCTGGCCTATTAAGCGTAAAAAAAGAAAGCCCCGCGGGGCTTTCTTTTTTTGCTCACATATCCACGATCTGCAATTCGCTCTCGTCCACCTTCTGCATGTCCTTCTTGTTCATCATGTCGTACATACAGGGCACCACGAACAGCGTCATCAGCGTGGCGTACAGCAGTCCGCCGATACAGACCACGGCGATGGGCTGCATCAGCGCCGTGCCGGCGTTTTTCGCCGTGGCGGTGACGATCAAGCCCAAAATCGTGGTCAGACTGGTCATCAGGATCGGCCGCAGGCGGGTCACGCCCGCGTCGATGATCGCCTCCCGGCGCTCCATGCCGGACAGCCGCTGCTGGTTGATGTAATCCACCAGCACGATACCGTTGTTGACGATGATGCCCACCAGCATCACGAAGCCGATCAGGCTGATGACAGATACCTCGATCCCCGCGATCAGCAGGGCCAGGAAGCCGCCGGTAAAGGCCAGCGGGATGGTGAACATGACGATGAACGGGGATTTCAGCGACTGGAACTGTGCCACCATGATGAAGTACACCAGCACCACGCCCAGCAGCAGCATCAGCAGCAGCTGGCTCATGGCCTCCATGATCTGCTCGTTCTCTCCGTTGAATTCCGCGGTGACGCCCTCCGGCAGCGTCAGACCGCTGACGGCCTGCTGCGCCGCGGAGGTCACGTGGGTGACGTTGTAGCCATCGGCGATGGCGGCGGTCACGGTAACGCACCGGCGCTGCTGGTCACGGGAGATGGTGTTCATGGACACCGTCTCCGTCACGGTGGCCACATCGCCCAACTTGAAGGTCTTGTCCTCCTCACTGCCGCCGGTCAGCTGCCCCGCGGCGCTGCTGCCGGTCATGCCTGAGGCGCTCCCGGTCATGGCGGAGGACGCGCTGCTCTCCGCAGACAACTCCAGCTCCAGCAGGTTCTCCCGCTTGAGGACGCTGCCCTCCGCCGCGTCCACGGTCAGGTCCATGTCCTCGCTGTCCAGCGTCACATCAGAGACGCTGGCGCTGCTCTGCAGCGCCGCGGCGATCTGCATATACACCTGGGCCACGGTCAGACCCTTCTCCGCCGCCGCCTTCCGGTCGATGGTCACCTGCAGCGCCGGGGCCGAGGCGTCCAGCCCGTCGCTGACCTCACCGACGCCCTCCACCTGCTCCAGCCGCCGGGCGATGGTCCGGGCGCTGCTCTGCAGGTCCGCCATATCGCTGCCGAACACCTGCAGCGACACGCCGCTGCCGGTCATATAGCTCATCATACCGCTCATCACGCCGCTGGCCGTCACCTCACAGGGCAGGTCGGCACACAGCGTCTCGATCTCCTTCCCCGCCACAGAGCCGAAGGTCCCCTCCGGCATGGTGATGTAGCCCTCCACGTCATAGCTGCCGCCGGAGGTGCCGCCCATGGCACCGCCCATGTTCAGGCCGCCCATGGTGCCGCCGCCCATCATAAAGCCGGCATCCTGCACGTCGTCCACAGTCATCACCCGCTCCAGCACCTCGTCGGCCAGCCGTACCGCCTCCTCGCGGGAGGTGTCCTCCGGCATGGTGATGGTCAGGGACAGGTTGTTCATATCCATCTCCGGCATAAAGGTAAAGCCGCGGCGCAGGCACGCGCCGGCACTGGTCACCAGCAGCACCAGCGACAGCAGCAGCACGCCGGCCTTGTGGTCCAGCGAAAAAGCGATGGCCTTCCGATAGGCGGGATAGACCTTGTCCAGCAGGCCCGGCTTCTGCACCATGGGCCGGCGCAGCATACCGCTGGCCATCGCCGGCACCAGTGTCAGCGCCACCAGCAGGCTGGCCAGCAGCGAGTAGGTGATGGTCAGCGCCAGATCGGTGAACAGCTGGCGGGTCAGGCCCTCTACGAACACGATGGGCGCGAACACGCACACGGTGGTCAGGGTAGAGGCCGTCACCGCGCCCAGCACCTGGCCCGCGCCGGACACCGCCGCCTGAATGATGGTGGCGCCCTTGGCCCGCAGGCGGTAGATATTCTCAATGACCACCACGGAGTTATCCACCAGCATACCCACCGCCACGGCCAGACCGCTCAGGGAGATCATGTTGATGGTCACGCCGGTGAAGTACATAAGTACGATGGCAAAGATCACGCTGACGGGGATAGATACCAGCGTGATGACCGTTGGCCGCCAATCCCGCAGGAACAGGTACAGGATGACCACGGAGAACAGCGCGCCCCACAGCAGCGACGAGGTGATGGTCTCCACGATCAGGTAGATATAGTCGCCCTGGTCCATCAGCGGCGCGAAGGACAATCCCTCGTACTGGCCCTCCAGCTCCTCGAACCGTGCGCTGATGTTATTGGACACCTCCGCCGTGGCGTAGTTGGACTGCTTGGTAAAGGTGATGAGAATGCCGTTGTCGCCGTTGACCTTGGTGTACAGCTCCCCGGCGTTGTCCGTGACCACCACGGTGGCGATGTCGCCCAGTGTCACCGGCTCGATGCCGTCCATGCCCAGGTCCAGCAGCACCATGTCCTCCAGCTCCTGCCGGGTGGACACGTTCTCGCCCACAGACACCATGTAGCGCACGCCGTCGTTGTCCTCAATGTACCCGGCGGGCATGGCGAAATTCTGTGCCGTCAGCAGCTGGCTGACGGCGGAGATGGACAGCATCCCGCCCACGTCCGTCTGGTCGGCGATGGACTTGTACGCCTCGTTGATCTGGTCCATGCCGGCCTCGATCTGGGTCATGGCCTCATCCAGCTGTATCTGCGCCTCCGTCAGCTGGGTAATGCCGTCGATCAGGGAGAGCGTCATGTTATAGACCTCACTGGTGACCTCCCGCTTCAGCTCGCCGCTTTCCAGATCCTTCATCAGCTTATCCAGCGTCGCGTTCAGCCGTTCCAGCGTCTTTTGCAGCTGTTCCAGCCCGGGCACGGTGATGGGCGGCTCACCGGGATCCGGATCCGGGTCTGGCTCCGGGATCTGGCCCCGGGCCTCTTTCAGATATTCGTACAGCTTATCCACCGCCGCGCCCGCCTTGGCCGCCGCGCCGGCGGCAATGGCCTCCTTGGCCTCATCCAGCTGTGCCTGCCCCTTTTCCACCTGGTCCTTGGCCTTCTGCAGATCCAGCTTCGTCTTGTTCAGTTCGGTACGCACCGCATCCGCCAGCTTCTCCGACAGGGCATCCAGCTTGGCCTCGTCCAGGATCACATGGGCCTCCCGGGTCACGGCGCCGCTGACCGAAATGCTGGCCACGCCGGACACGCCCTCCAGCTTGGGGGACAGCTCTCCGGTGACGAAATCGCTGAGCGCGTACACGTCCATGTCCTCCCGGGTCACGGCGGCCACCATCACCGGCAGCATGGAGGGATTGATCTTCAGCACATAGGGGGCGGAGACGGTGTCGTCCCAACTGCCCTGCAATACGGAGATCTTCTGCTGGATGTCCACACTGATGGTATCCATATTGGCGCCATCCTCAAACTCCAGCGTGACCATGGATACGCTGTCCTGGCTGGTGGAGGTGACGGTCTTGATCTTATCCAGCGTAGCCATGGACTGCTCCACCGGCCTGGTGATGGACTGCTCGATGGACTCCGGGCTGGCGCCGGGATCAGAAGTGACGATGATGACATAGGGAAAGTCCATGTTGGGCAGCAGATCCGGTGTCATTTTCAGATACGCCACCACGCCCAGCACGATAATGCCCAGCACCGTCACAAAGATCGTCAGCGGTTTTTTCACGCTGAAGCCGGCCATATCCGTCCCTCCTTTTTCCACCTGCAGCGCCCATGCGCCCAGGGTAAAACTGTAATAATGTGTAAGTGTACCATCCCCGCCGCCGACTTGCAAGCGGAACGGTGCAGAATTCACGAAAGCGTTACAAATACAGGGTTTTTTCGGAAAAATAGTTCGGAGTTCGTAGTATTCTTTGCGCCGTCTTTACGCGTCCGGACGATGAAAAACGCGGACGCACCTGCGTCCGCGTTTTTCGCAAATAAGAAAGAGAAAAGGGAAGAAAACAGCAAAATCAGCCGGCGCCCCGTTACAGCAGCGTGCACAGCAGGCGCAGCTCGGCGGCCAGCCACACCGGCATCAGCATGGCGGTGACACGGCACACGGGGTTGATGTTCCCCGTCAGCAGGCACACCAGCGTGAACGCCAGAATAACCGCGATCACAACAGCGGCGATCGCCTTTGCCGGGGAAGTCTTGGTTTTCGTGTTTGTCATAGGGAACAACTCCTTTCTGTATTGTGGTCAAATCATACCACAAAGGTTGGTGCTTGTAAAATTGATTATTCTACGGTATAATATAGACACAAACTATAATTTGGAGAGCCGCCTATGACCAACCAGGACATCGAGACCTTTTTCGCCGTGCTGGACCACGGCACCATGACCGCCGCCGCCGAGGCGCTGTACATCACCCAGCCGTCCCTGTCTGCCCGGCTGAAGGCACTGGAGGACCAGGTGGGCGCGCCCCTGTTCCACCGCGGCAAGGGCCAGCGCCGCATCACCCTGACAGATGCGGGCCAGCACTTCCTGCCTCTGGCCCGCCGGTGGCAGAACCTGCTTTCGGAGACGCAGACCTTCGCCGCCGCGGAAAAGCGTGAGTTTCTCCACGTCATCGCCGCCTACACCGCCAACCAGTACATTCTGCCGCCGGTGTACCAGCGGTTTCTGGAGCGTGAGCTGCCGGTGAACCTGTGGGTGGAGTCCATGCGGACGGACCAGGCGGTGTCCGCCGTGGCCCGGGGCGACGCGGACATGGCCATCGTGGACGGCGCATTGCACTACGATCTGCAGATCGAAGCCAAACCCCTGTTCCGCGAGGGCTTCTTCCTTGTGGTGCCCAGAACGGTGGCACTGACGGAACCGGTAGAGGCCACCACCCTGCACGTGCAGGACGAGATACTCATCTACGGCCAGCCGGAGATACAGCAGTGGCACGACTACTGGTTCGGCGTGGACGCCCGCCCCCTGCTGTACGCCGACACGCCCCAACTGGCCGAGACCCTGCCCGCCGGCGGCAAGCGCTGGAGCATCATCCCCGCCGGCGCCACGGAGTCGTATCTGCGGATGTTCAACAACGTACAGGTGCTGCGCCTGGCCCACCCGCCGGCGGAGCGCACCTTCTACCTGGTCACACCCAAGGGCCGCGCCCTCTCCGCCGCCGCGGAGACACTGCTGGAGGACCTGCGGGTGCAGATACAGGATCTGGAGGGCATCACCTGGTATTGAGCAGCGAAAGAGACACACCCTTCGGTGTGTCTCTTTCTGTCGTTTTGTGTCGAATACCGTCCTATCCCCGCCGCAGCTGGCCCCGGATCAGCCGCGTCACCGCGTCTGCCAGCCACCCGATGGCCGGCAGGCGCTCCATGGCCTGTCCGTAGATACGCCGGGCGTCCGGCACCTCCCGGTCGCTTCCGGTGAACAGACACACCGGCAGCACGCCCCGCAGCCGCAGGGCCGCGGCCTCCGCCGCCGTGTCGTCCACGCCGCGCTTCCCGGTGTAGGCCCATCCGCCCAGGCCGTTGGGTATCCGCTGGTCGTCGTTGGGGCTGGCGTCCGAGAGCACCAGCAGCAGCGACTGCTCGCTGCGCCGCTGCCGCAGCAGCCAGCCCATGGCCCGCAGGGCCAGCCCGTCCCGGTTCCACCCCGCGGCCACATAGTCGAATACCCCCTCGTTCTGCTCCGGATGGTCATAGTCCCGCAGCACCCGCAGCACCGTGCAGCCGCTGACGGAGCAGAACGCCGTCACCCGCACGGGGATGCGGCACCGGCTCAGGCTCTCCGCGATAAGATACGCCTGTGTGGCCAGCTTCTCCTGCTGCCGGTTCTGCGAGGCCGAGCCGTCCAGCAGCAGGTCCACGGACAGCTCTCCCGGCTCCTGCGGCGACCGGCGGGAAAACACCCGCTCGTCCCCCAGCGCCCTGGCGCGCCAGGCCAGCTCCGGCCGCAGCCTCCCGGCGCGGCCCGTACCACCCTCGTCCTCCGCCCGCAGCAGCAGCGTGTTCTGCAGCTTCTGCGTCAGCTGTGCGATGGCCAGCTTGTTTTCCACCAGATGCGCCCGGTAATACGCCCGGTTCTTCTCCCGCTGCTGCCGGAAGTGGGCCGCGTCCCAGGCCGCCTCCGGCGCGGGCGCGCGGCCCACCGGCTCGCCGCGGGTAAAGTGCAGCCGGCAGTTCTTGTGCACGCCGGTGCACAGGGTGCGCTCCGCCTCACTGAGCTGCCCCGGCGTCAGCATGGACGCGCCGAAGCAGTCCTCCACATACCGCCGCAGGATCGGCTCCGGCGTCCGGCCCTGCAAAAAGCTGAACAGCGTCTGCTTCTGCAAGCCGCCGCTGCCGCCGGGCGCGTCATGTGACAGCGCCCGCAGGGCGTTGGGCCGCACAAAGTGCACGCCGCCGCTTTTGTCCCGCTTTCGGCCTACCCACGCCGCCCACTGGCGGTCGTCGGCAGCCCGGCGTGCGCGGCGGAACCAGGTGTACAGCACGCGCTCCGTCCGCTGGATCAGCTGCGCCTCCGTGCTGTCCCCCGGCGCGGCCAGCTCGTCCAGCAGCGGCGACAGGGCCGGGTCCTCCGGCTGTTCCAGCACGCGGCAGGCCCAGGCCCGGCGCACGGCGTCCCCGTTCATGCCCTCGGCCATCGGCGTCTGCGCCAGCAGCCGGCGGGCATAGTCCCGCCGCAGCGCCGGCAGCAGCGGCCGTTCCGCCGCGCCGCGGGCGAACACCGCCCCCTCCAGCACCAGGAAGAACACGTCCGTGTACAGTGCCTCCTGCGCCGACCGGTGAAACTCGTTCAGCAGCGGCCGGAAGCGGTCAAAGTCGTAATACCGGCAGGCCAGACCCAGCACCGTATTGCCGTACAGCTCGGCGTCCCCCGCCCGGTCGAAGGTCAGCAGCTCCGGCTTGCGGGCATAGTCCCCCCAGCCGTTCCACACCTGATTTTCCGCCCGGCGCGTCTCTCTGTCCTGTCTGTCCATATCAGTCGAACAGCTTATCCCGGGTGGCGTCCTTGGGCAGGCGCGCCCACACCGCGTCCGCCACCAGCTGGCGCTCAAAGGGCTCAAAGGCCTTGTTGATGATGCCCAGGTCCAGCGCCTGCCCGGAGGGTATCCCCTTCTCGATCAGGTGCAGGGCCGCCAGCAGTCCCCGCAGGTCCAGCGCCTTGGTGGATATCTCGCCGCTGTCGCACTTGGTCCGCAGGTCCCGGAACAGCGCCGTCAGCTGCTCGGCCCACTCCCGCTTCAGGGTGGGGAAACTGCGCCGCAGCAGCTTCTGCAAATTCTCGTCGGAGATCACCGGCATATCCACCACCACGAACCGGCTCACCAGCGCCTCGTTCAGCTCACGGGTGCCGGCGTAGCCGTAGTTCATGGTGCCGATGAACCGCGCCGCGTCGTCCAGCTGTATGCGCTCATACCCCGGCACGTCGATGACGCGCCGGTGGTCCAGCGTGGCGTGCAGCACGGCCAGCGCCTCGTTCTTTGCCATGTTCACCTCGTCCAGCACGCCAAAGCCGCCCAGCCGCGCACAGGCGCACACCGGTCCCTCCCGGAACACCACCTGCCCGTCCTTCAGCGTGTCCGCGCCGATCAGGGCCGCCGCGTCCACGTTCACATACATGGACACGTCCCACACCGGCCGTCCAAACAGCGCCGCCAGGTCCTCCGCCAGCACGTTCTTGCCGGTGGCCTTCGGCCCCGCCAGCAGCAGGTGCTCGCCGCACAGCAGCGCCGCCGCCGCGCTCTCCCATACCTCCCTGCCGTAGTAGAGATACTTCGGCACGGGCACGCGCTCCTGTGCCTCCGGCGTCAGGGGGTGGGCCTCCCGGAAGCGGCGTACCTCCTCCAGCAGGCCGCTGTCCACGCCCTCGTCCCGCAATTCCTTCCAAATATCCATAGACTCGCCTCATTTCATCTCCGGATGATGCCAAATTATACTCCCGCCGCCCGCTAAGTGTCCGTTAAGGATGTGCGGTCCGTTCCCTTTGTCATATCCGCCCGCGTTCCGCCATATAGATAGAGCACAACGGCATGGGAGTGTTGCGTTATGCGAGACGATCTGGAGCAGCGGGCCAAAGAGCTGGCCCTGTACATGATAGAGAACCGGACCACCGTCCGCGCCGCCGCCAAGAAGTTCGGCGTCAGCAAATCCACCGTACACAAGGACCTGTCCGAGCGTCTGGCCCTGTGCGACCGGGCGCTGTACACGCAGGTAAAGGCCATACTGGACGAAAACCGTTCCCAGCGGCACATCCGCGGCGGAATGGCCACGCGCCGCAAGTATAAGGGGATATGAAAAAAGGGACGGCGCCGCCGTCCCTTTTCCCGTATAAACCAAAACGGACACCCTTGCGGATGTCCGTTGCGTTTGGTCATTAGCCAATGTTGTTCAGCTTCAGCGTCAGCGCGCTCTTCTTGTGGGCCGCGTTGTTCTTGTGCAGCAGACCCTTTGCAGCAGCCTTGTCGATCGCCTTGACCGCCACCTTGTAAGTGCCCTCGGCCTCGGTGCGATTGCCTTCAACGGCAGCAGCCTCGAACTTCTTGATAGCAGTCTTCAGTGCGGACTTATTGGCTTTGTTGCGAGCATTTCTCGTCTCTGCCACCAGAACACGCTTCTTAGCAGACTTGATATTCGGCAAACCAAACACCTCCCCGACTTGAATTTTTTGTGCAGCGAAAATATACACTTCCACGCAGGATGATATTTTAGCATCTTTGCCTGAAAAATGCAAGACTTTTTTGCAATTTCCGCGGCAGTTTTTGTATAAAAGCGATTTCACCGGCCATGCTACCCAAAAGCCACAATATTTTGTGTTCAGAAGGGAGCGTTGACCACTACTATGAACCTCTCGCGTACCGATCTGGCCGTGGAAACAGCGGAGGCGCTGCCCACCGGCCGGGATATTTTCGCCCCCGGCACCGGCGTCACCAAGTCCGAATGCCTGCTGTGCGGCTGTCCCGTCACCCGCATCCATGTCCATACCCCGGCGGGCGCCCGGGCCATCGGCAAGCCCGAGGGCCGCTATATCACCATCGACCTGCGCCCCGCCCTGTCCCGTCAGGAGGCGCTGACCGGCCGGGCCGCCCTCTGCCTGTGCCGCGAGCTCCGCGCCCTGCTGCCGCCGCCATCGGACGGCCCCGCCCTGGTGGTGGGCCTGGGCAACGACGCCATGACCCCCGACGCCGTGGGCGCGGCGGCGCTGGAGCACCTGCTGGTCACGCGGCACATGGTCCGTTCCATGCCCCGGCAGTTCGGCGCGCTGACGCCGGTGGCGGCCCTGGCCACCGGCGTGCTGGCCCGCACGGGGGTGGAGACGCTGGAGCTGGTCCGCGGCGCGGCGGACCGCCTGCACCCCTCGGTGGTCATCGCCATCGACGCGCTGGCCGCCCGCAGCCGTCACCGGCTGTGTGCCACCGTGCAGCTGGGGGACACGGGCCTGATCCCCGGCAGCGGCGTAGGCAATCACCGCAAGGCGGTCAACGCCCGGACGCTTGGCGTGCCGGTCATCGCCCTGGGGGTCCCCACGGTCATCGACGGCGCGGCCCTCTGCGGCGACGAGGACGCCCCGCCCTCCGGGTTGTTCGTCACACCCCAGGACATCGACCGCCGCGTCCGTGAGCTGGGCCGGCTCATCGGCTATGGCGTCACCCTGGCGCTCCAGCCCGGCCTGACGCCGGAGGATGCAGCGGCCCTGCTGGGATAGCCCTTGCAAAATCCTCCCCGACGCGGTACAATAGGACATCAAAACTTCGGAACGGGAGGTATCGCATATGGAATTCAACCCCCAGATACAGCTGGCCGGCCTGCTGGAGTGGATGGCCGAGCAGATGAATGCCTGCCACGGCAAGACCGCCGTCATCGGCATCTCCGGCGGCAAGGACAGCTCCACCGTGGCCGCCCTGGCCGTGGCCGCCTACGGCCGCGAGAACGTGCTCGGCGTCCTCATGCCCGACGGCGTCCAGCCGGACATCGACTACTCCCAGGCACTGGTGCAGCACCTGGACCTGCCCCACACCACCATCAACATCCACGACGCCGTTCAGGGCGTGCTGAACGAGATGGAAAAAGCGGGCCTGACCCCCAGCCGCCAGACAAAGGTCAATCTGCCCAGCCGCGTCCGCATGGCCACCCTGTACGCCGTGGCCCAGTCCGTAGAGGGCGGCATCGTCATCAACACCAGCAACCTCAGCGAGGACTGGGTGGGCTACTGCACCATCTACGGCGACAGCGCCGGCGCCTTCTCCCCCCTGGGGATGTACACCACCGAGGAGGTCGTCGCCCTGGGCCGTCAGCTTGGCCTGCCGGAGAAGTTTCTCATCAAGCCGCCGTCCGACGGCCTCACCGGCCTGACCGACGAGGACAATCTGGGCTTCCCCTACCGCGCGGTGAACGAGTACGTCCGCCGCGGCGTGGTGGACCCGGCCATCAAGGAGCGCATCGACGCCCTGCACCGGGCCAGCCGCTTCAAATTCCAGACCCTGCCGGTCTACCACAACGGCCTGCCCATGGCGCTGACCGACGAGACCGATTATTATAACTGAGCCTCGTTTCCTTTTGTGCGCCTTTTTTCTCTCCGTCTTTTGAGAATACAGGGCTTTGGAGCCTTCCGGAACACAAAGGCACACCATGACTGCCTCAAACGTATAAAAAAGAGCACATAAGCAGCACATGCAGAGGACAACCAGGCAAACGCTGCGTAAACCAAAAAGCAAGCAAACATACGTTGCCGAAAGCGAAAAAAAAGCAGAAACACCCCGGCCGAATGGCCGGGGTGTTTCCGTGTGTTTGTGTTAGGAGAGAGAGAAAATCACATCAGGAAGTGTTGTTCCTTTGGATGATGCTATAATACCCTCTAATTTTGGCCGAATCTTGAAGCGGCCATGAACAATTTGTGAATTCTGCCTTTTACGCCGCGTTTTTTCCACAGCAGACAGCGCATTTCACTGAAACTTTCTGCTCTCGGCCACAGCCATCTGGTCGCAGCGGTTGTTTTTTTCATTCTCCGCGTGGCCCTTCACCCAGTGGCAGCGCACCTCGTGAATATCGGTCAGCGCCAGCAGCTGCTCCCACAGGTCCGGGTTCAGCGCCGGCTTTTTGTCACTTTTCACCCAGCCCCGCTGCTGCCAGCTTCTGGCCCAGCCCTTTTCCAGCGCGTCGATGACGTACTTGCTGTCGCTGTACAGCTCCACCACGCACGGCTCCTTCAAAAGCCGCAGCGCCTCGATGACGGCGGTCAGCTCCATGCGGTTGTTGGTGGTCTGGGCCGCGCCGCCGGAGAGTTCCTTCTCCGCACCCTTATAGCTGAGTATCGCCCCCCAGCCGCCCGGGCCGGGATTGCCGGAGCAGGCTCCGTCGGTGTAGATCGTAACGGTTCTCATATATCCTTCCTTCACTCCACCCCAACGACGCGCACGGTCCCGTCCTGCACGGTAAAGCGCACGTTCTTTCCTGCGTAAGCCATGCCGTACACGCGGTCGGGGTCGTCCTGATACCGGGGCCGCGGGTCGGCGGCCAGGGCGCTCAGCAGCCCGTGGCGCTGCCCACTGTCAAACTGCGCCAGCAGCTCCGGGGGAAAGTCCACCGTAAGCACCGCGCCGGCACCGCCGCCGGTAAAGCCGCCGGCGGCGTCGGGATAGCTGTCCGCGTAGGCCAGATAGGGTTTGATGTCCACGATGGGCGTTCCGCTGACCATATCCGCGCCCCGGACATACAGTACCGGGGCCTCCGGCTCGTCCAAGGCCACACGCTCCAGCTCCACGGCGGAGAGCCCGAGGCCGTTGGGCCGGAAGGGCGAACGGGTGGCGAACACGCCCACGCGCTCGTTGCCACCCAGCCGGGGCGGCCGCACCGTGGGCGACCAGCTCTGCCGCTGCGCCCGGTCAAACTGCCAGATGAGCCAGATGTGTGAAAAGCCCTCCAGGCCCCGCACCGCATCCACGTCCCGGAAGGGCTTTTCGAACACGATGCGTCCGGGGCTGTCGGCAATGCCGCTCTGCCGCGGCACGCCGAACTTCTCCGCAAAGGGCGTCTCTATCCGCGCGATGATGTCCAGCCCGGAGCCGTTCACAGCGGGGCCTCCTCCGACGCGGGCTGCTCCTTCTCCTCGGGATCGGCCAGAGCCAAAGAGATGACCCGGTCGCCCTCCTCCTTGAAGCGCATGACGATGACGCCCTGGGTGGCACGTCCCGCCACGCGGATATTTTCCACAGGTGTGCGGATCAGGATGCCCGCTGCCGTCACCAGCAGCAGGTCCTCGGTACCTTCCACCACCTTCATGCCCACCACCGGGCCGGTCTTGTCCGTGACCATATAGTTGCGGATACCCATGCCGCCGCGGTTGGTAATGCGGTACTCCTCAATGGGCGTCCGCTTGCCGTAGCCGTTCTCGGTGATGGACAGCACGGTCTTGTCCGCGTCGGCGCGGGCGGCGCCAATGACATAGTCGCCCTCCCGCAGCCGGATGCCCCGGACGCCCACGGCGGTACGTCCCATGGCGCGCACATCCGTCTCGTCGAAGCACACCGCCTGTCCGTCGTGGGTGGCGATAAGCATACGGTCATGCCCCCGCGTCTCCGTCACGGAGATCAGCTGGTCGCCTTCGTCCAGCGTCAGGGCGCGGATACCGTTGTTCCGCAGGTTCTTCAGGGCGCTGACCTCCAGACGCTTCACCGTGCCGTTCCGGGTGGTCATGAACAGGTACAGCTCCTCGTCTCCCGTCTCCCGGAAGTGGAGCATAGCCTGCACCCGCTCGCCCGTCTCCACCTGAATGATGTTGACGATGTTCACGCCCTTGGCGGCCTTGCCGCTCTCGGGGATCTGATAGCCCTTCTTGCGGTAGACCTTGCCGGTGTCGGTAAAGAACAGGATATAGTCGTGGGTAGACGCGGTGAACACGTCCACCACCGTGTCCTCCTCACGGGTGGTGATGCCCTTCTTGCCCATGCCGCCCTTGCTCTGGGCGGCGTATTCGCTGACCGGCGTGCGCTTGATGTAGCCGTTCTCCGTCAGGGTGAAGACGCACTGCTCCTCCTCGATCAGGTCCTCGATGTCCAGCTCGTCCTCCACGTCCTGTATCTCGGTCTTGCGGTCGTCGCCGAACTTGTCGGCAATGGCGGTCAGTTCCTCCTTGAGGATGGACTTCACCAGTCCCTCGTCGCTGAGGATACGCAGGAAGTAGGCGATCTTCTCCTCCAGCTCCTTGTACTCGGTCTGGAGCTTCTCCCGGTCAAGACCCTGCAGCGCCTTCAGGCGCATATCCAGAATGGCCTGGGCCTGCACGTCGTCCAGCCCGAAGCGCTGCATCAGGTTTTCCTTGGCGTTGTCGTAGCTGCTGCGGATGATCTTGATGACCTCGTCGATGTTGTCCTGGGCGATGAGCAGGCCCTCCAGCAGGTGGGCGCGCTCCTGTGCCTTTTTCAGGTCGAAGCGGGTCCGGCGGATGATGATCTCCTCCTGGAATTTCAGGTACTCGTCGATGATGTGCCGCAGGGACAGTATTTTCGGCTGCCGCTGGTTTTCCACAAGCGCCAGCATATTGATGGCAAAGGTGGTCTGGAGCTGGGTCTGGGCGAACAGGCGGTTCAGCACTACCTGGGGATTAGCGTCGCGCTTGAGCTCGATCACGATACGCATACCGTTGCGGTCGGACTCGTCCCGGATGTCGGAGATACCCTCCAGCCGCTTGTCCTCCACCTGGTCGGCAATGGCCTTGATGAGCATCCGCTTGTTCACCTGATAGGGCAGCTCCGTGATGATGATACGGGTGCGGCCGTTGTTGAACTCCTCAAACTCATGCCGGGCACGGACCATGAGCCTGCCCCGGCCCGTGGCGTAGGCGGCGCGGATGCCGCTTCTGCCCATGATGATGCCCTTTGTGGGGAAGTCGGGGCCCTTGACGTGCTCCATCAGGTCGCTGAGGGTGGCGTCCGGGTTATCCAGCACGCAGATGCACGCGCCGATGACCTCCCGCAGGTTGTGGGGCGGGATGTTGGTGGCCATGCCCACGGCGATACCGCTGGAGCCGTTCACCAGCAGGTTGGGGAACCGGCAGGGCAGCACACGGGGCTCCTTGCGGCTCTCATCGAAGTTGGGGTCCCAATCCACCGTGTCCTTTTCGATGTCGCGGAGCATCTCGTTGGAGATCTTGCTGAGACGGGCTTCGGTGTATCGGTAGGCGGCCGGGGGGTCGCCATCCACGGAGCCGAAGTTGCCGTGGCCGTCCACCAGCATATAGCGCATGGAGAAATCCTGCGCCAGACGCACCAGCGCGTCGTACACGGAGGCGTCGCCGTGGGGGTGATAGCGGCCCAGCACATCGCCCACGCAGGTGGCGGATTTCTTGAAGGGCTTGTCGCTGGTCAGGTTATCCTCGTACATGGCGTACAGGATACGCCGGTGCACGGGCTTCAGGCCGTCCCGCACGTCAGGCAGCGCACGGCCCACGATGACGGACATGGCGTACTCGATATAGGAGTTCTCCATCTCCGGCACCAGCGGGGACTCTACGATATGCTGGTTGGGAAAGCGTATTTCTTCCGGGTCGTATTGGGGCTTTTTGCTCATACTGACACGACCTCCTTAATAATCCAGATTTACCGCGTACTTAGCGCGCTGCTCGATAAACTCCTTGCGGGGCTCCACCTTCTCGCCCATGAGGACGGTGAACGTAGCGTCGGCCTTTACGGCATCGTCCAGCGTGATGCGGCGCAGCGTCCGGGTGTTGGGATCCATAGTCGTCTCCCACAGCTCATGGGCGTCCATCTCGCCCAGACCCTTAAACCGGCTGATACCGATTTTCACGTTGGGGTCGCCGTTCCGCATCTCGTTGGACACCCGGTCACGCTCCTCGTCGGAGTAGGCCACCCGGGAGGTCTTGCCCCGGATCAGCTTGTAAAGCGGCGGCACGGCGGAATAGACGTAGCCCTCCTCGATGAGGGGCCGCATATACCGGAAGAAGAAGGTCAGCAGCAGGGTGCGGATATGGGCGCCGTCCACATCGGCATCGGCCATGATGATGATCTTGTGATAGCGCAGCTTGTTCTCGTCGAACTCCTCGCCGATACCTGCGCCCAACGCGATGATGACGGGCTGGAGCTTGTCGTTGCCGTAGACCTTGTCCACCCGGGCCTTCTCTACGTTGAGCATCTTGCCCCACAGGGGCAGGATGGCCTGGAACCGGCTGTCCCGTCCCGCCGTGGCGGAGCCGCCTGCGGAGTCGCCCTCCACGATGTACAGCTCTGTCAGCTCGGGGTTATTTTCGTTGCAGTCCCGGAGCTTATCCGGCATAGCCGCGCCGCCCAGCACCGTCTTGCGGCGGATGGACTCCCGCGCCTTGCGAGCCGCCTCCCGGGCGCGGTTGGCGGTCATGGCCTTATCCAGAATGGTGCGGGCCACCATGGGATGCTCCTCCAGATACACCGCCAGCTGGTCGCTGACGATACTGTCCACCAGCGTGCGGATATGGGCGTTGCCCAGCTTGGCCTTGGTCTGGCCCTCAAACTGGGCCTCCGTCAGCTTCACGGAGATCACCGCCGTGATACCCTCGCGCACGTCCTCGCCGGAGACCTTGTCTCCCTCCTTGATCATGCCGTATTTCAGGCCGTAGGCATTGAGCACGCGGGTCAGGGCCGCCTTGAAGCCCGTCTCGTGCATGCCGCCTTCCGGCGTATGGATGTCGTTGGCGAAGGACACCAGCGTCTCGTTGTAGCCGTCGTTATACTGGATGGCGATCTCCGCCGTGCTGTCGCCCTTGGCGCCGGAGAGATAGATGACCTCCTCGTGGAGCGGGGTCTTGTTCCGGTTGATGAAGGTGACGAACTCCCGGATGCCGCCCTCATAGCACATGGCCTCGGACTTCTCTCTGCCCGGCCGGGCGTCGCTGATAGTGATCCGCAGACCAGCGTTCAGGAACGCCTGCTCCCGCATACGGGTGTGCAGCGTCTCGTAGTCATACTCCAACGTGTCGAACATCTCCGGGTCCGGCTTAAAGGTCACGGTGGTGCCGGTATGGTCCGTCTCGCCGATGACCTTCATCTCCTGGGTGATATTGCCCCGGGAGAATTTCATCTCATAGATTTTGCCGTCCTTGTGTACCTGCACCGTCAGCCACTCACTCAGAGCGTTCACCACGGACGCGCCCACGCCGTGCAGGCCGCCGGAAACCTTATAGCCACCACCGCCAAACTTGCCGCCGGCGTGCAGCACGGTGAACACCACCTCCAGGGCGGGCCGGCCCGTCTGGGCCTGAATATCCACGGGGATACCACGGCCGTTATCGGTGACGGTGATGGTGTCACCCTCGTTGATGGTCACGGTAATGTCCGTGCAGTAGCCGGCCAGCGCCTCGTCGATGGCGTTGTCCACGATCTCATATACCAGGTGGTGCAGACCGCTGGCGCTGGTAGAACCGATATACATACCCGGCCGCTTCCGCACAGCCTCCAGCCCCTCCAGCACCTGTATTTCTGATGCGTTGTATTCCGTATCCACCACGGTCTTTTCCAGTTCTGCCATGTACTACTCTCCTTTTCCTTGGACCCGCTTGCCCAGCGTCCGGGAATTGATCTGCGACAGATACACGATCTGCCGGTGATAGGGATGGTCACACACCACGAAGGACCGCGGTATGTCCTCGCAGGCACTCTGTACCACGCCCTCCTGCTCGGCTCCCTGTAAAAACTCTCTCGTTTTTTTTGAGGTAGAGGTGTTATCCAGGTCAAAGATACCGATGACCCGCCGGTCCTCTACCATCACGTTCATACCGATGTGCAGATACGCCATCACAGTACCTCCCCGCCCCGCACATGGAACACCCTGCCGCTGAGCAGCGTGTCCAGCCGGTCGTTTTCGCAGCAGGTGATAAACACCTGTCCGCCGCTGATGCGATTCAGTACGTATTCCTGCCGCCGGGGATCCAACTCGCTGAGCACATCGTCCAGCAGCATTACCGGATACTCCCCCATGGCGTTTTTGTGTATCTCGCGCTCCGCCAGCTTCAGGCTCAGTGCCGCCGTCCGTACCTGCCCCTGCGAGCAGAACTGCCGCGCGCTGCGCCCGTTGACCAGCACCTCGATATCGTCCTTGTGGGCGCCGGAGAGACACAGCTTCGCCGCACGCTCCGCCGCCTGATGGCTCTCCATATGTGCCGTCAGCGCCGCGTAGATATCTGCCTGACTGCCCAGCGGGTCGGCGACGGTCCTGACGGTCTGGTACGTCAGGGTCAGCTCCTCCCTCTCGCCGCTGCACTCATAGTGTGCCTGCCGGGCATATTCCGCCAGCGCCGCACAGAACCGCGCCCGATAGCCTACCAGCACTGCGCCGCTGCGGCACAGGCCCTCGTTGAATTCCGGCAGCAGGTCCAAAAGCTCTGGCTTGTCCTCGCTGTCCCGCAGGATGCGGGTCTTGTGCTCATACAGCCGGCTGTACTGGCTCAGCGCCTCGGCGTACCGCGGTCGCAGCTGGCACAGCGACAGGTCCATGAACCGCCGCCGTTCCGCCGCACCGGCCCGGATCAAAAACAGATCCTCCGGCGCAAAAAACACCGTATGCAGCACGTCGGACAGGGCGGCGCTGTTTTTGGCGGGCACACCGTTAACGGTCATTTTCCGCCGCTTTCCGCGGAAGAGGCGTATGTCCGTCACAAATTCCCGCTGTCGGGAAAAGATATTTCCCAACAGCGCGGCCTCCTGCATATCAAAGCCGATCAGCTCCTTGTCTCCGTGGGCGCGGGGACTTTTTCCACAGCTAAGATATACGATGGCCTCCAGCAGATTTGTTTTTCCTTGGGCGTTCTCTCCGTAAATAACGTTGCAGCTGGGGTCGAACGTCAGCGCCTGCGTGCCGTAGTTCCGCCAGCCCTGCAGGTGCAGGGCGTCAACTCTCATACGTCACCGTCAGCGTCTGCCCGTTGAAGGCCACCACGTCGCCGGGCCGGATCTTCTTGCCACGCATGGTGCACACCTCGCCATTGACCGTCACGTCACCCTCCTGGATGACGAGCTTGGCCTCGCCGCCGGTCTCTACCGCCGCGGCAAACTTCAGCAGATCCTGCAATTTTATATATTCCGTTGTGATGGTGATAGTCTCCATAATAATGAACCTCGTTCATAGATATAATATGCCGTTTTTTTCTTCAATAAAAAGCGCGCACAGTTCGATAAAGGTGCAGCTCCTGCGTTCTGCCGATGGCAAACCAACGACGGCGTACCGGGTGTGTGTCGAGGAGGTGTAGCGATGGCAGGGCACAAGAGATGTGCCTTTATTGCGCCTTCAGGCGCACCGGCAGCACCATATAAAGAAAGTTGTCACTGTCATCTACGGGCGTGATGATACAGGGCGAAATACCGGTGTTCAGCTGCATTTTCACCGTATCCGCCGGGGCATAGCGCAGGGCGTCCATGAGATAGCGGTTGTTGAAGCCGATCTCCAGCTCCTGTCCGTCGCCGCGGACGGGGCAGATATCCCGGGCTTCGCCGTTTCCGGTCCGGGCGGACATATACACCCGGTCCTGGCTGAACAGGCAGCGTACCGGACTTTTCAGCTTCTCGCTGATGACCACGCTGACGCGGTCCAGGCTTTCGATCATCGTCTTGTTGTCCACCTCGATGCAGATGGGGTTGGTGGTAGGTATGGCATTCTTGTAGTCCAGGAATTCACCCTCCAACCGGCGGCATATCAGCTGGGTAGCCCCGGCCTCAAACATCAGATGGCGCTTGCCCTGGGTCACCGTCACCATGTCGTCGGTGTCGGCGCATATTTTCTCCACCTCATTCAGGGCGGCGCCGGGGGCCACGAACTTGAAGGCCCCGCCGTCGATGTGCTCCAGCGGCTCGCGGCGCAGCGCCAGACGGAAGCCGTCCACCGCCACCATGGTCAGTCCCTTGTCGCTGATCTCAAACAGGGCGCCGGTGTGGATGGGACGGGCCTCATTGACGGAAACAGCAAAGCTGGTCTGGTTGATCATGGCCTTCAGCGTCCGCTGCTCCAGTGTGACGGAGAACTGGTCGTCCACCTCCGGCAGCTCCGGATAGTCGTCGGCGCTGAGGCCGGGAAGCTCGAAGCTGGCATCGCCGCAGTTCAGCTTCACGTTAAACTTGTCGTCTGCCTCAAAGGTCACCATATCATCCGGCAGGCGGCGGATCATCTCGCCGAACAGTCTGGCGTTCAGCACGATGTGCCCTGCCTCGGACACTGCGGCCTCCACCGTGGTGCGTATGCCGGTCTGCATATTATAGCCGGACAGCCGCAGTCCCTCGCCGCACTCCAGCAGGATACCCTCCAGCGCCGGGATGGAGCTTTTAGCCGCTACCGCCCGAGACACCGCGGCCACCGCCTGTTGTACCAGTGCCTTTTCACAGGAAAATCTCACCATATCCGTCGTTCCTCGCTTTCCGAAAGTCATTGCCGCCTGCGCTGTCTGAAAGATCAGCCCTACGCAAAAAAGCGGTTCTATTTTTCTAAATCAAATCATAAACTAATTTTTTATTTCAGTAGTCTTATTAGTAGGGAAATTTTATGTGGACATCCATGTTTATCCCGCGCCGTTATCGGCTTTTTTATAGACATACCTTTATGGAAAACACGCCGGGTTTCCCACATCTTCATGTGTGATGCGGATGTTGCACAGATTTTCCACGTGGATTACACAGGAAATGGGGAAAACCCTCCCCTTTCGCTCTGTCTCGCCAGCACCCGCGCTTTCTCACTTTTTGCTGTTGATGTTGGTGGTGATCTCCTTCACCTTTTCGGCAAAGGCGGGGTCAGAGCGCATCGTGCTCTCCACCTTGTCCAGAGAGTGCAGAATAGTGGAGTGGTCCCTGTCGCCGAACTCCTTGCCGATGTCGTTCAGGCTCATGGAGGTCATACGGCGGATGAGGTACATGGCGATCTGCCGCGCGGCCACCACATCGCGGCTGCGGCTCTGTCCCCGCAGCGTTTCCTCGTCCACATGGAAGTAGCTGCATATGTATCCCACGATAATGGCAGGGGTGGGGGCAAAGTCGTTGCTCTTCTTCAGCATATCACGGATGGCCCGGCTGACGGTCTCTTCGTTGACCTGGTCGTCCAGCAGATCCCGGTAGGCCAGGATCTTGTTCAGCGTGCCCTCGATCTGCCGCACGTTGGAGGTGATGTTCTCCGCGATGTAGTCCGTCACCTCGTTGGGCAGCTTCACGCCCAGCATGGCTGCCTTATTCTGCACGATGGCGAACCGTGTTTCAAAGTCCGGCGGCGCCACATCCACCATCAGGCCCCACTCGAACCGGGTCCGCAGCCGGTCCTCCAGCTGAGTGATCTCCTTGGGCGGCCGGTCTGACGTCAGCACGATCTGCCGGCCGGACTCGTACAGGGTGTTGAAGGTATGGAAGAACTCCTCCTGGGTCTGTATCTTGCCGGCGATGAATTGGATATCGTCCATCAGCAGGATATCCGTCTGCCGGTACTTTTCCCGGAATTCCGCGTTGCGGTTTTCCCGGATGGAGGCGATCAGCTCATTGGTGAAGTCGTCGCCCTTCACATAGACGATCCGTGCCTCTGGCCGCTTTTTACGCAGGGCGTTGGCGATAGCGTACAGCAGGTGCGTCTTGCCCAGTCCGGAGTCGCCGTAGATAAACAGCGGGTTGTAGTTCTCGCCGGGCTTTTCCGTCACCGCCTTTGCGGCGGCAAAGGCCAGCTTGTTCTGGGGTCCCACCACATACGTCTCGAAGGTGAAGGCCTCCGACTCTGACAGATCGCCCGGCCTGTCCGGCGCCACACCATGGTAAGCCGCCAGCTGCTGATCGTCCAGAATTTTTACCTCCAGGTCCGTGGAGAACAGGTCCCGCAGCGCCGCCTTGATGTGTGGCAGGAACCGGGCCTCGATGGTGCTCTTTTTAAAGGTATTGCTGCAATGGAGCACGAAGGCCGAGTCCTCCATCGTTACCACCGTTACCTCGTCGAACCAGGTGTTGATGGTGGTCTCGGACAGCTCATGGCTCAGCCGCTTGAGCACGCTGTCCCACAGGTCTTTCATGGAATTCAAGCAAAAGCTCCCCTTTCGGCGGAGGCTGTCTGTTTTCCTCCGCAGTAAAATGGCGGGGGGTATACCGCCGCAAAATATCCCACTACATTATAGCAGAAAACACGCCGGAAGTCTACACCTATTCTAAATATAAACTGCCGGCTTTTTCCCTGTTTTTCCCGCAAAAACGGGCGCTTGTGGGTAAATTTTTGTTGACAGTGCCCCCCTGTATCTGTATAATATACTCCGCGTGGTTGCACGCAGATGTGCAACAGGCGTGGAAATGTTTACTGCGGCGGTGAATATCTCACCGCTGTCGAGTAAGCGCGGGGCCTTGTTGTCCCGCCGGATAATCTTAAAAATGGAGGTGTCATGCAATGTTCCGTACCTATCAGCCCAAGAAGCGTCAGCGCTCCAAGGAGCACGGCTTCCGCAAGAGAATGGCCACCCGCAACGGCCGCAAGGTTCTGGCCCGTCGTCGTGCCAAGGGTCGTGCCCGTCTGACCCATTGAGGTCACGGAAGGTGCATCGCACATACAGATAAGCCCTGAGGGACGGAGGATCGAGATCCCCGTCCCTATCGGTGTATCTGGCGAGGCAAAACCAGTATAGCGAGGGAACTATGGACGCAAGAGTAACGGTGAAGCAAAACAGCGACTTCCGCCGCATTTACCGCAGGGGCCGGTCTGCCGTCTCCGGCGGCGTGGTGGTCTACTGCCTGAAGAACAGACAGGGCATGAGCCGCCTGGGCGTCACCGTCTCCACCAAGCTGGGCCACGCCGTGGTCCGCAACCGTGTCCGCCGCCGGTTTCGTGAGCTCTATCGCCTGCACAGGGCCGATATGCTCCCCGGCTGGGATATTATCATGGTGGGCCGTGTCCGTGCCGCCGAGCTGCCCTATCATAAGCTGGAAAAGCAATACCTCCGCTGCCTTGCAGAGCTGGGATTGCTGCGGGAGGATGTATGAAAAGACTTCTTCTCTCCGCTATCCGCTTTTATCGCCGGGCCGTCTCGCCCCTGTTCCCGCCCCGCTGCCGCTATATCCCCACCTGCTCGCAGTACGCCCTTGAGGCGGTCGAGAAATACGGTGCGGCCAAGGGCGGCTGGCTGGCCTTCAAGCGTCTTATGCGGTGCCATCCCTTCCACCATCACAAGGGCGGCTGGTATGATCCGGTGCCCTGAAGCCACCCCCTCAAAAAACTACGGAGGAATAAAAGCCTATGTTCGCACAACTCGGCTACTACATCTGTGTGCCGTTCGCGTGGCTCACCCGCCTGTTCTATACCTGGACGGGCTCTTACGGCGTCGCTCTGATCCTCTTCACCCTGATCGTCAAGCTGGTGCTGCTTCCCTTCCAGCTCAAGAGCAAGAAGAGTATGCTCCGCATGGGCCGCATGAACAGCAAGGTGCAGGAGATCCAGAAAAAATACGCCAACAACAAGGAGAGGCAGCAGCAGGAGATCGCGGACCTCTATGCCCGCGAGGGTGTCAACCCCATGTCCGGGTGCCTGTGGTCCTTCCTGCCCTTCCCCATCCTGATCGCCCTGTACTACATCATCCGCACACCTCTGCGCTACTTCATGTCCCTGTCCAACGAGGTCATCGCCAAGATCACCGAGCTGGCGGTGTCCCTGGGGTATGTGTCCGGCGCCAGTGGTCAGGCCTCTGCTTATGACCAGATCTATCTGGCCAAGTTCATCCACGATAACTGGTCCAGCTTCGAGGGTAAATTCGATGGTCTTATCGACCTGAACTACACCTTCCTCAGCATGGACCTGTCCGCCGTGCCCAAGGATCTGTTCAGCCAGTTCCCCTCCGGCGGCTGGCCCGTCATCGGCATCATGCTCATGCCGCTGATCTCCGCCGCGCTGCAGTTCCTGATGACCCGCATCTCCATGAAGACCAACGGCAACAGCAACATGAACGGCTCCTCCAAGGCGATGCTCTACATGATGCCCCTGATGACGGTGTGGATGGGCTACATCCTCCCCGCCGCCCTGTGCGTCTACTGGATCGCCAACGCCGCCTTCTCCTGCATTCAGGAGCAGGTGCTGAACAAGCACTTCTCTAAGGTGCTGGACCGCGAGGAGACCGACAAGGAGCGCCAGAAGCGCGAGGCCCGCTACGCTAAAATGCAGGCTGCCCGCGAGAATTACAACCGTCAGCTGGAGCAGCAGGCCCAGTCCAAGGGAGGCAAGAAGCCCCAGCCCCAACCCAAAAAGAAAAAGACCGGCGAGAGCACCACGGAAGCCGGTAAGGTGGGCAATCGTCCCTACGCACGGGGCCGCGCCTACCGCGAGGAACACTACGACGAATAAGGAGTTTTGTCTATGAGTTATATCGACGTAACGGGCAAGACTGAGGACGAGGCGCTGCGTAAAGGCCTTGAGCAGCTGGGCATGGACCGCGATGACGTGTCTGTCTCCATTCTGGAGCGTGCCAAGACCGGCTTCCTGGGCATCGGCGCCACCCCCGCCCGTATCCGTATCACCTATGGTCCCGAGGAGGCAGACGTTGCCGCCCCCGCCGAGGTGAAGATCATCCCCGAGACCCCTGCCGCCCCCAAAGCGGAGCCCAAGCCCGCCGTCCCCGCTAAACCGGCAGCGCCAAAGGCTGACAAGCCCCGTCAGGACCGTCAGAGCTGTCCCGACCGCAGCGACCGTCCCCGCCCCGAAAAGAAGGAGCGTCCCGCCCCTGTGGCCCCGGCCATCGACCTGCCCGAGTGTGATGACGATAACGCCAAGCGTATCATCGCCTTCGTCTCCGGTCTGCTCCAGCATATGGACAGTGCCGCCGAGGTCAAGGTCTACGAGGTGGAGAAGGGCCGCTACAAGGTCATTCTGGTGGGCGAGCGTCTGGGTCAGCTGATCGGCCATCGCGGCGAGACGCTGGATGCCATCCAGCAGCTGACCAATTATGCCATCAACACCGGCAGCGACAGCAAGCGTGTTCGCGTCCAGATGGATGCCGAGAACTACCGTGCCCGCCGTGAGCAGAGTCTGGAGAGCCTGGCCCGCAAGGTGGCGTCCAAGGTACAGAAGTATCGCCGCAGTGTGACCCTGGAGCCCATGAATGCCTACGAGCGCCATGTGATCCACGCCGCCCTGCAGGATGTCCCCGGTGTCACCACTTACTCCGTGGGCACTGAGCCAAACCGCCGCGTGGTGGTCTCCTATGACCGCGCCCAGGCCCGATAACAGCAAAAAAAGAAAGCCCGAAGGGCTTTCTTTTTTTGCTGTTATACGCCTGTTCCGTCAAAAGCCGGCGTGTATGCATCCTCGGCGGAGGTCCGTTCCTGCACGAAGCCGTCCTCAATGCCGCAGTTCCGCATATAGGTCACTGCCGCCCGGTACTCCGCCGCCGTCACCCGCCGCGCCAGTCGGCCCGTCATGCCAGCCGGCGGCGTATACTGGCTCATCAGCGATACCACCACGTCGCCGGGCGCGAAGGTCTCCGCGATCCAGTCCAGCACTTGCCGGGTGTTGTTCAGATACCCCGGCAGTACCAGATGCCGCAGGATCACACCCTTTTTTATCAGCCCGTTCTCGTCGTACACCGGCCGTCCCACCTGACGGAACATCTCCCGTATGGCTTCGCAGGCCGCGGGAAAGTAGTCCTCCGCCCCGGAGAGTGCCTTAGCCAGCGCGCCGTCGGCATATTTCAGGTCCGGTAGATATATGTCTACCTTTCCTTCCAGCTGCCGCAGCGTATCGACCTTTTCATACCCACCGCAGTTGTACACCACCGGTACCGGAAGCTTTGGCTCCAGGGCCGGCAGTATCCACGGCAGAAAGTGTGTGGGCGTCACCAGTTCGATGTTGTGTGCGCCCCGGGAGATCAGCTCGTCGAAAATCTCCCGCAGCCGCGCCGTGGAGATATCCTTTCCCTGACCACCGGCGGAAATACTGCCATTCTGACAGTAGCAGCACCGCAGGGTACAGCCGGAGAAAAACATCGTTCCCGCGCCATTTGTGCCAGAGATGGGCGGCTCCTCCCACTGGTGCAGCATGGCCCGTGCCACCCGCAGTCCGGCGGGCATACCGCAGAATCCGCTGCCGTGCTCCGCAGTGCGCTCTGCCCCGCAGTTACGGGGACATAAGGTGCAGATCATACCTTGTGGATGTCAAAATCCGGGCCCAGGTCGCCAGCCATCCAGTGGCGGCGACACAGACCGATATACTTGTCGTTGGCACCCAGCACCACCTGTGCGCCCTCCTTTACCACATGGCCATTTTCGTCGAAACGGGCGTTAAAGGCCGCTTTTTTGCCGCACCAGCAGATGGTTTTGACCTCCTCCAGCTTGTCCGCCAGCACCAGCAGGTGGTAGCTGCCCGGGAACAAGTCGCCCTTGAAGTCGGCGCGGAGACCGTAGCAGATGACGGGGATGCTGCAGTCATCGACGAGGTGGACGAGGTAATAGACCTCATCTTTTGTCAGAAACTGGGCTTCGTCGATGATAATGCAGGCATAGGTCTGCAGTTCGGTTTCCGACATTTCGCGCATCTCGTCAAAGTAGATGCAGGGGTGTTTCAGGCCGATGCGGGAATAGACCATATGGTCGCCGTCACGGGTGTCCAGACGGGGCTTTACCAGCAGCGTCTCCTGGCCGCGCTCCTCGTAGTTGAACCGCGCCATCAGCGCGTTGGCCGTCTTGCTGGAGCCCATGGCGCCAAACTTAAAATACAACTGTGCCATCCCTGTTTCTCCTTTATTTGCATACGATTTTATTTATTTTCCAACTTTTTGAAGGCGGTGGGCATGGGGTAGAGATCCCGGTCATCAGATGCCCAGACCCAATCCGGAGGGCCGTCGCCAGCGACGGTTAAGCGAAATACCGTCATATTCCAGCGGAGATGGGTAAAGATATGCCTGTCCGAAAAGCGCTTCTCCCAGGAAAGCGGCGTGAGTCCCCAGTCCCGAAGCTGTTGTGCCGCAAGGGCTTCCGTCAGCATCCCCTCGGTGTTGGGAAACTCCCACAGGCCGGAGAGCAGGCCCGTTTCCGGGCGGCGGCGCAGGGCGGTGCGGCCATCGGGGGTGGTCAGCAGAAAGACCGTCAGGTCCTTTTCCGGCTTGGCGGTATTTTTTTCCCGCACCGGCAGCCGGGACTGAAGCCCCGCAGCCTTTGCGGCACAAAGGCTTGCGGCGGGACAGCTTTCGCAGTTGGGATTTTTTGGCAAGCAGACTGCGGCACCCAGGTCCATCATGGCCTGGTTAAAATCGCCGGGGCGGTCGGTGGGCATGACGGCCGCCAGCGCATCGCGGACATGCTGGCGTGTCCGCGGGTCAAGGACGTTATCGCCGCAGGCGGTCAGCCGCGCCGCGATACGCAGTACGTTGCCGTCAACGGCAGGAACGGCTTTATTAAAGGCGATGGAGAGTATCGCGCCCGCCGTATAGTCGCCGATGCCGGGGAGCTGTATCAAATCGCTGTACGTGTCAGGGAGACAGCCGCCGTATTGGTCCACCATGACACGGGCGGATCGCTGCAGGCTGCGGGCGCGGCTGTAATAGCCCAGGCCCTGCCACAGGGAGAGCAAGCGGTCCTCCGCTAATTCCGCCAGGGCGGGCACGTCCGGCGCGGCGGCCATAAACCGATCAAAATAGGGAAGCACCGCCTGTACCCGCGTCTGCTGGAGCATGATCTCCGACACCCAGGTGCGATAAGGCGTAACGATATCTCGCCAAGGGAGAGAACGCTTTTCCCGGTCGTACCAGGGCAGCAGGACTGCCGGCAGAGAGGCCAGCGGGACTGGTATTTTATGGGAGCTTTGGTTGCTGTTTTTGTTACTCTTGTTTGCCATTTATTTTCAAATGCTGTTGTCTGATCGTTACTTTTTGTTGCTCTGTGGTAAAGGTATATTAAAGCGGGAGGCGTAGTGGCAGCGGCGGCAGAGGGCCTCGGCGGGCTTACGGCAGTCAAAGCCGCGGCGGATGCGCTGGGCCCGGGGCGTGTTGAGAATGTAGTCCAGGCTCTGGTGGAAAATGTTGCCCAGGGCCAGCCGGCCCTCGCTGTCCAGACAGCAGGGGATCACGGTGCCGTCGCACAGCACGCCCAGCTGGCGGCGCAGGCCGTAGCAGTACTGGGTGTCGTCGGGGCAGTCGTTGTTCTCGTCGCCGGGCCAGTAGAAGTGCTCGTCCTTCTGTATGTAGATGCGGGGGGCCAGGCGGCGGTTGTGGAGCATATCCTCGGGGAGGTGGGCGGTATTCTGCCCGGTGAGCTCGCCCAGAATGCGCTCGATCTCCGGGTTCAGGGCCTGGGGCATGCCGCTGTTCCACAGGCGCAGGGTGCAGTTGACCCCAGCGGCGGCCAGCTTCTGGCAGCTGCGGAGACAGCCGGTGACGTAGTCCTCCAGGGGCACGTTCAGGTGGTTGCCCTCGAAGGAATGGAGAGAGACAGCTACCTTATGCAGGGCGGGGCAGGCAAGCAGGATATCCAACTTTTTGGGCAGGAGCGTGCCGTTGGTGGTGATGCAGACACGGAAGTCCAGCTGGGCGCAGGTATCCAAAATTTTCCCCAGCTCCGGGTGGAGCAGCGGTTCGCCCATAACGTGGAGGTAGATATACTGCGTGACGGCACGCAGCTTTTTGGCCGCCACCGCAAAGTCGTCGGTACGCATGGCCATCAGCGGCCGGTGGTGGCCGGCGCAGAAGTCGCAGTGGAGGTTGCAGAGGTTGGTGATCTCCACATAGGCGCGCTGGATGTTCATGGCAGAGCCCCCTTGTCCTTATCGTGTCGGGCAGGCGTGCCCGCCCGCACTGTGCTATGGCAACATTGTATCACATCGCGAGGCGTTTGAATAGGGAAAGTTTGCCGGGACGGCAGGAGGCGCGTATAAAATGTTTGGTACGTTTGGGATGATGAAAACCATGTATTTTTTAGAAAAACACCATGTTTTTATCATATAATAGTTGCAATTTCTTATAGAATGTGGTACGGTATACGCAGAACGAAGCCACGCCCGCGAGGCGAATAAAACGGAACATCAGGAGGTACGTCCATGAAATACCCGAAGACCGGCAGTGAGGTCTATGTGAGCCTGAACCTGTCCAACACCATGCTCACCGGCATCGGCAAGGGCACGATTACCCGGGAGGAGGTCTCCGCCAGCTATCTGAAGCGGCTGTTTGCCGAGCACGGCGTCATCGTGTCCGCCAAGCCGGAGCAGCGCCGTCTGCTGGAGATCGTAAACGAGCGCTGTGACCTGGAGCTGGAAATTCCCGAGCAGCTGAAGCTGTTTCAGCTGTCCGAGGAGCACCGCCGGCTGGTGGTGATCGAGGTCACCGGTCTGCGCCGGAAGAACGGCTCCCTGCTGCCGGAGTACACGGAGGAGGAGTTCAACGAGGCCACGTTTGCGTTCGTGAAGTACTACGTGCAGGGCACCCACTACGACACGCTGGTGGAGGAGAACAAGAAGCTGAAATTCGAGCTGGAGCAGGAGTTGGAGTGGCGGAACCGCACGGACAACTGATGAGATACAAAAAGAGACGGCGAAGGCCGTCTCTTTTTTTGCGCCTGCGCGGGGGGCGCTGCCCCGGCGGCGAGTCGGTTTCCCCCTGGCGGGGAGGCGGCCTCCGGCGGCCACATTTCTTTCTGCGAAGAAAGAAATGTGGGAAAGAAAGTCGCTTAGACCTACGGTCTAAGGGTCCCTTGGCGCGGGGAGGGTTTCGCCGCCCCGGCGGCGAGTCGGTTTCCCCCTGACGGGGAGGCGGCCTCCGGCGGCCACATTTCTTTCTGCGAAGAAAGAAATGTGGGAAAGAAAGTCGCTTAGACCTACGGTCTAAGGACCCCTTGGCGCGGGGCGGGCAAGTGCGAATTTGGCGGTGTGTACTCGCGGGCGGGGTGCAGCGGTCATCACTGTCGGTCAAAAGGACTGTGCCTGCGTTCACCGGCGCGGAGGCTGGCGCGGCCGCTTGCCCCAGCCACGGTAGGGGTGTTTGCTTCTACCGGGTGGCGATTATCAAATCGCGCCTTTGCCGCCGCAAGGCGGCAAAGGTAGGTGTGCCCGTTGGGAACGGATATAATGATTTCTTAGCCTGCGACACGGCAGAACGAATAATTTTTGCCGTAGTAGCAGGCAGCGGCAGCGGAAAGCTGTGCTGGCACAGTCGGGGGAACGACAACGATCAGGAAAACGCCGGTTACGTGAGGGAAAGCGTGGGCGGCAGCGAACAGGCATAGCGCGCGAGGGGTTCTTAGACCGTAGGTCTAAGCGGTGCTTTTGGCTACTTTTGTCACCGCAGACAAAAGTAGCTCGCGCCGGGGCGCGAAATTATCCCTGCGCCGCTGCCGCTGACAGCAGTGAGGGTAGGGGCTGGTGCGCTGGTCGAGTGGCGATTATCAAATCGCGCCCATTGCGGTGTTTTGCACCGCAATGGGTAGGTGGCGGCTGACGCCGCCGGGATATGGGGGCACCTGTCTCCCTGCGGGTCGGTCGGTCCGCGGATCTGACACGCCACCGGCGTGTCATTCAACACCGCGAACCCCTCAAGGGGAAGGCTGACGGAGGCGTGTCATTCAACACCGCGACCCATCAAGGGGGAAGGCTAACGGAGGCGTGTCATTCAACACCGCGACCCATCAAGGGGGAAGGCTTGGAGGGGGCGGCGGTAGGAGCGAAAACGTCTACCGT
The DNA here is from genome assembly GCF_049060325.1 of Vescimonas sanitatis. Classification (NCBI taxonomy): domain Bacteria; kingdom Bacillati; phylum Bacillota; class Clostridia; order Eubacteriales; family Oscillospiraceae; genus Vescimonas; species Vescimonas sanitatis. The sequence continues at coordinate 148,629 of NZ_JBMGPW010000004.1, forward strand.
GGCTGGGGCAAGCGGCCGCGCCAGCCTCCGCGCCGGTGAACGCAGGCACAGTCCTTTTGTCCGACAACGACGACAAAAGGCTATGCCCGCGAGAATACGCGGGAAATCGCAACTGAGTATAGCGCGCGAGGGGTTCTTAGACCGTAGGTCTAAGCGGTGCTTTTGGTCACTTTTGTCGCTGTTGACAAAAGTGACCCGTCGGAGACACGTAATAGCCCCTGCGCTGGCTGCGGGCGGGACGAGGGCGTTTTACGCCGCTGCGCGGCGACACCTCATCCGCCCCCTTCGGGGGCACCTTCCCCTCAAGGGGAAGGCTTGAGAGTGCGCCACTCCCACCGCGAACCCCTCAAGGGGAAGGCTAACGGAGGCGTGTCATTCAACGCCGCGAACCCCTCAAGGGGAAGGCTTGAGAGTGCGCCACTCCCACCGCGAACCCCTCAAGAGGAAGGCTAACGGAGGCGTATCATTCAACACCGCGGACCCATCAAGGGGGAAGGCTAACGGAGGCGTGTCATTCAACACCGCGGACCCCTCAAGGGGAAGGCTAACGGAGGCGTGTCATTCAACGCCGCGAACCCCTCAAGGGGAAGGCTGACGCCTGCGGGCGGGGGACGAAAAAAGGACCGGCGGGGCCGGTCTTTTTACCTTCTTTTCGGCTGCACAGCTTACTGGGACTTGTTTTGCAGCTTTTGGAGCATGGCGGTGAACTCGGGCGGCAGGGGGCAGTGGAGCTCCACCGGTTCGCCGGTGCGGGGGTGGACGAAGCGCAGGCCGGTGGCGTGGAGGCACTGGCCGGTGAGGCCGGGGACCGGCTTTTTGGCGCCGTAGACCGTGTCGCCCAGGATGGGGTGGCCAATGTAGGCCATGTGGACGCGGATCTGGTGGGTGCGGCCGGTCTCCAGACGGCAGCGCAGGTGGGTGACGCCGGGGTAACGGGCGACGACCTCCCAGTGGGTGACGGCACGGCGGCCGGTGGGGACCACGGCCATCTTTTTCCGGTCGGCGCTGCTGCGGCCGATGGGGGCGTCCACGGTGCCGCTGTCCTGCTTCATATTGCCGGTCACCAGGCACTCATAGGTGCGGGAGAGGGAGTGGTCCTTCAGCTGCGCGCTGAGGGCCAGGTGGGCGGCGTCGTTTTTGGCGGCGATGATGAGGCCGCTGGTATCGCGGTCGATGCGGTGGACGATGCCGGGGCGCTTTTCGCCGCCGATGCCGGAGAGACTGTCGCCGCAGTGGTGGAGCAGGGCGTTGACCAGGGTGCCGTCCGGGTGGCCGGGGGCCGGATGGACCACCAGGCCCGTGGGCTTGTTGACCACGATGACGTCGTCGTCCTCGTAGACCACGTCCAGGGGGATGTCCTGGGGGGGCAGGGCTGTCTCGCGGAGTTGGGGGACGTCCACGGTGACCGTCTCACCGCCGGTGAGGCGGGCGCTTTTGGCGGCGGGCTTGCCGTTGACACGGACGCGGCCCTCGGCGATCAGGCGGGCGGCCTGGGAACGGGTCAGCGCGCCGTCGGCGGAGAGGAAGGCGTCCAGGCGGACGCCGGCGTGTTCAGTTGCGGCTGTCAGCTCCCGCGTCATGGTCAGGCTCCTTTTTCGGCTTGTCGTATTTGTCGTAGAACCACAGGTAGTACACCGCGCCCAGCAGGACGCCGATGACCACGAAGATATCCGCCAGGTTGAAAATGGGGTAGGACATGAATTCCAGGTCGAACATATCCACCACGTAGCCGCGGCAGAGACGGTCGATCATGTTGCCTGCGCCGCCGCCAAGCACCAGCATGGCGGACGTAAGGCCCAGGGGGTGGCGGACGATCTTTTTTACCACCAGATAGACCACGGCGGCCATCAGGACGATGGTGACGGCGGCCAGAAGGCCGGTCTTGCCGGAGAAGCTGCTCCAGGCAGCGCCGGTGTTGTGCAGGCGGGTGAGCCGGACGATGCCCGGCAGCAGCGGGGCCGACTGGCCCACGTCCAGGTGGGAGGTGACCCACCACTTGAGAAGCTGGTCGCCGCCGATGCAGACGGCCAGCAGGATGACATACCACATAGTGTTTCCTCCGGGAGAATGTACTGCTGTTATGATAGACTATTTGGGCGGGGATTGCAACCGGAAAAGAAAAACGCCCCGAGGGGGGGCGCTGCAAGGGGCGGGAAAGGGGCGCCGGGAGGTCAGTCCTCCGGGAAGCCGGACTTCATGCGGAAGGTGTAGGTGCCGTCGGCACAGAGGGTATCCTGACTGTCGGTGACCCAGGCGTGCATGACCACCAGGGTGCGGCCCATGTGGATGGCCTGAGCGTGGCCGCAGAGGACGTCGCCCTGGGCGATGCCCAGGAAGCGGGTCTCGCAGTTCACCGTAAGGCCGCGGCTGCCCCGGGTGCAGGCGGCGGCGCCGGCTACCTGGTCCAGCAGGGTGCAGTACACGCCGCCGTGGACGATGCCCAGGGGGTTCAGGTGGCCGGCGGTCAGGCGGACCTCGCCCTCGGCACCGCCGTCGGACAGGGATGTCAGGCGGATGCCGTTTTCCACATTGAAGCTGCCGGGGAGGTTGGCCCGGCGGAGGATGGTGTCAAAAAGGGCTTGTTGTTCTTCGTGGGTCATGCGGCGGCCTCCATGGCGGTGTCAGCAGGGGTATCCTCCAGCTTGACCAGTTCGCCCAGGACCACATAGCGGTAGTTGGCCGCCTCGTAGGAGCAGGTGCAGAGGGTCACGATCTGGCCGGAGGGGACGCCCTTGCCGGAGTAGAAGGTGGAATTATTGATGAAGCGCTGGAGCTGGTCGGCGGAGAGAGAGGTGCTGAACACCTCGTGGGTGCCGGGGACAACGATGCCGGCGAACAGGTCTACCCGGTACTTGCCGGCGTTGGTGTAGAGGAAAAAGTAGGGGTGGGCGTCGTAGTACCACTGCTGCTTATAGTTGGAGATGGAGGCGAACATGGAGCCGTCGGACATATGGTGGCCATAGAGCACGTTGTTGTGGCCGGAGAAGTCGCTGGACACGCGGGCGTCCAGGAAGATGGTGCCGTATTCGCTGTAATTGCCGTACAGATCGTGGTGGAGGTAATACTCGTTGTTGCCGTCGTAGGCGATGGGGTAGCTGATGGGGGTGCCGGGGCTGTAAATGTAGCCGATGATGTCGTTGTAGTGGCTCTGCCACCAGCTCAGGTCGATGCCCTTGGGGCCGGTCTGGCGCTCGATCTCCCGCTGGAGGTCGGCCCTGGTCTGGGTGATCATGGCGGCGGCGTCCGTCTCCGGGGTCATAGCGGCGGCCAGGTCCTCCACGGAGGGAAGGGCCTTCAGCAGGGCCACGGCCTGGGCCGGTGCGGCGGAGGAAACGGTTTTGGCCGCGGCGGTGGGGACGGCGTCGGCGGCCAGCAGGTACAGCGGCACGCCGAGGACCAGCGCCAGCAGCGCGGCGAGGATGCGGTTTTTCATATATGGAGCTCTCCCCTTCTGTCGGTTTGGGAATACACAATGGAAATATTATACTTGCATGAATGGTGTATCGTCAAGGAAAAATATGGGCGCTTGACAAGTTTTGACAGCGGAAGGGGAAACGCAAAAAAGAGACAGCCGCAAGGCTGTCTCTTTTTGTGCTGTGAGGAGATACGGCTTATTTGTCGTACATATCGATGAGCTTGAGCAGATGCTCGTAGCGGGCCTTGGCCTCGTCCTCGTTGCGCTTGAACAGCACGTCCGCACGCTCGGGGAATTCGCGGGTCAGGCGGGAGTAGCGGGCCTCGTTCATCAGGAACTCCTGATAGCCGCCGGCAGGGGCCTTGGAGTCCAGGGTGAACTTCTTGTCGCCGCCGTCGGGATTGTAGCGGAACAGGTTCCAGTAGCCGCAGTCCACGGCCTTCTTCATTTCCTTCTGGCAGTTCATCATGCCGCCCTTGATGGAGTGCATCTCGCAGGGGCTGTAGCCGATGATCAGGGACGGGCCGTGATAGGCCTCGGCCTCGGTGATGGCCTTGATGGTCTGGGCGGGGTTGGCACCCATGGCCACCTGGGCCACGTACACATAGCCGTACTGCATGGCGATCTCGGAGAGGCTCTTCTTCTTGACCTCCTTACCGGCGGCGGCGAACTGGGCCACCTGGCCGATGTTGGAGGCCTTGGAGGCCTGTCCGCCGGTGTTGGAGTATACCTCGGTGTCGAATACGAAGATGTTGACATCCTGCTTGGAGGCGATGACGTGGTCCAGACCGCCGTAGCCGATATCGTAGGCCCAGCCGTCGCCGCCGAAGATCCACATGGACTTCTTGGCCAGGTATTCCTTCTTGCTGAGGATATCAGCGGCCAGCGTGCAGGCGGCGCAGTCGCACAGCAGGGCGCCCTTGGCCTTCAGCTCGGCGGCGTGCGCGGCGAGCTGAGGCATGGCGGCCAGCTCCTCCACGGTGCAGATGCTCTCCTCCAGCGCCTTGACGTAGGCCTTGGCGGGCTCGGCGTTGGCGGTGCCGTCGTTCATGGTGTCCAGCCATGCCTGGGCAGCGGCCTTCAGCTCGGGACGCGCCCACTCCACAGCGATCAGCTGGCGGGTCTCGTCGGCCAGATCCTCGCGGATCTTGTTCTGGCCGGTGAACATACCCAGACCGTGCTCGGCGTTATCCTCGAACAGGGAGTTGCACCAGGCGGGACCGTGACCGGCCTTGTTGGTGCAGTAGGGAGACGTAGCCGCGGGACCGCCCCAGATGGAGGAGCAGCCGGTGGCGTTGGAGATATACATATGGTCGCCGAACAGCTGGGTGACGAGACGGGCATAGCTGGTCTCGGCGCAGCCGGCGCAGGAGCCGGAGAACTCCAGCATGGGCTGCTTGAACTGGCTGCCCTTGACGGTGTTGTCCTGCATATCCTTCTTCTCGGACACCTCGGCCACGCAGTAGTCGAACACGTCCTGCTGGGGCAGCTCGCCCTCCTGGGCGACCATGGACAGGGCGTTCACCGGGCAGGCGCCGATGCAGACGCCGCAGCCCATGCAGTCCAGCGGGCTGATGGCCATGGTGAACTGATAGGTGCCCTTGCCCTTGCCGGCCTTGACATCCACGATCTTGGCAGCCTCGGGGGCCTTGGCGGCCTCGTCAGCGGTGAGGGCGAAGGGACGGATGGTGGCGTGGGGGCAGACGTAGGCGCACTGGTTGCACTGGATGCACTTCTCGGCGTCCCAGGTGGGGACGGAGACGGCCACGCCGCGCTTCTCATAGGCGGCGGCGCCCAGCTCGAACTGGCCGTCCACATGATCCACGAAGGCGGAGACGGGCAGGCTGTCGCCGTCCATCTTGCCCACGGGCTCCAGGATATCCTTGACCATCTTCACCAGCTCGGGCTTGCCCTTGAGCTGCTTGGCGGGCTTGGTATCCACGGCGTTGGCCCAGTCGGCGGGCACGTCGATCTTCTTATAGGCGGTGGCACCCAGGTCGATGGCCTTGTAGTTCATGTCCACGATGTCCTGGCCCTTCTTCAGGTAGGAGGCCTTGGCCTTCTCCTTCATGTAGGTGATGGCCTCCTCCTCGGGCATGACCTTGGCCAGAGAGAAGAACGCGGACTGGAGGATGGTGTTGTTGCGCTTGCCCATGCCGATCTCGATGGCCAGGTCAATGGCATCGATGGTGTAGAGCTGGATGTTGTTCTGGGCGATATAGCGCTTGGAGGCGGCGTCCATGTGGTGGTTCAGCTCGTCGAAGTCCCACTGGCAGTTGATCATGTAGACACCGCCGGGCTTGACATCCTGCACCATCTTGAAGCCCTTGGTCACGTAGCTGGGGTTGTGGCAGGCCACAAAGTCAGCCTTGTTGATGTAGTACGGGCTGCGGATGGGCTTGTCGCCGAAGCGCAGGTGGCTGATGGTCACGCCGCCGGTCTTCTTGGAGTCATACTGGAAGTATGCCTGGACGTACTTGTCGGTGTGGTCGCCGATGATCTTGATGGAGTTCTTGTTGGCGCCGACGGTGCCGTCGCCGCCCAGACCCCAGAACTTGCACTCGATGGTGCCGGGGGCCGCGGTGTTGGGACAGTTCTTATCCTCGGGCAGGGACAGGTTGGTCACATCGTCCACGATGCCGATGGTGAACTGACGCTTCATCTCGGCCTTGGCCAGCTCGGTATAGACGGCGAAGACAGAGGCGGGAGGCGTGTCCTTGCTGCCCAGACCGTAACGGCCGCCGATGACGGTGATGTCGTTCCGGCCGGCGTTGGCCAGGGCGGTGACGACGTCCTGATACAGAGGCTCGCCCTGGGAGCCGGGCTCCTTGGTGCGGTCCAGCACGGCGATCTTCTTGCAGGTGGCGGGAATGGCCTCCACCAGCTTTTCGGCGGCGAAGGGGCGGAACAGGCGGACCTTGATGAGGCCGACCTTCTCGCCGTGGGCGTTCAGGTAGTCGATGACCTCCTCGGCCACGTCGCAGATGGAGCCCATGGCCACGATGACGCGGTCAGCGTCGGCGGCGCCGTAGTAGTTGAACAGCTTGTAGTCGGTGCCCAGCTTGGCGTTGATCTTGTCCATGTACTTCTCGACCACGGCGGGCAGGGCGGTGTAGTAGCTGTTGCAGGCCTCGCGGTGCTGGAAGAAGATGTCGCCGTTCTCGTGGCTGCCGCGCATATGGGGATGCTCGGGGTTCAGGGCGTGGCGGCGGAACTCGGCCACGGCGTCCATGTCGCACATATCCTTCAGATCCTCGTAGTCCCAGACAGCGATCTTCTGGATCTCGTGGGAGGTGCGGAAGCCGTCGAAGAAGTTGATGAAGGGGACCTTGCCCTCCAGCGCGGCCAGATGGGCCACGGGGGACAGATCCATGACCTCCTGGACGTTGCCCTCGCACAGCATGGCGAAGCCGGTCTGGCGGCAGGCCATAACGTCGGAGTGGTCGCCGAAGATGTTTAGCGCCTGAGTGGACACGGTACGGGCGGACACGTGGAACACGCAGGGCAGCTGCTCAGCCGCGATCTTGTACATATTGGGGATCATCAGCAGCAGGCCCTGGGACGCGGTGTACGTGGTGGTCAGGGCACCGGCGCCCAGAGAGCCGTGGACAGCACCGGCGGCACCGGCCTCGGACTGCATCTCGACGACCTTGACCTTGGTGCCGAAGATGTTTTTCAGACCGTTGGCGCTCCACTGGTCCACGAAGTCCGCCATGGGGCTGGACGGGGTGATGGGGTAGATGGCTGCGACCTCGGAGAACGCGTAGGAAACGTGCGCCGCGGCGTTATTGCCATCCATGGACTTCATTTTTCTTACCATAATGAGCCTCCTTACATTATATACTTCCGTACCGCCAGAAGGGCGCAAAGACCCCTTTGTACGGAATGTTAGGCACCGTCATAGTAGCACAAAAAATCCTGGATGTAAACCCACATTTTCGTGATTTGTGCCACGATAAAACTTTTTTAGCGCCATGCACAAAAATTCTCACGGCGGCGGGACAGGTTCATGCACTCCGCGCAAAAGGCAGGGGACTTTTTTGGAAAAAGTGGCTGTTCACGGCGGGAATTTTGTGGTAAAATGTACGGTGCTATAAAATTAGTGTAAAGGGGGCGCTGTCCATGATGGTGACGGTACGGTCGCTGGGCCTGACGGGCATCACCGGATATGAGGTGTCGGTGGAGTGCTTTCTGTCCGGCGGACTGCCGGGGTTCGACGTGGTGGGCCTGCCGGACGCGGCGGTGAAGGAGTCGCGGGAGCGTGTCCGGGCGGCGGTGAAAAACTGCGGGGCCAAGTTCCCTGTCAGCCGCATCACGGTCAATCTGGCTCCGGCGCGGGTGCGGAAGGAGGGCACGGTGTACGACCTGCCCATCCTGCTGGGCATTCTGGCCGCGGCGGAGGAGATATCTCCCCTGCCCCAGGGCGCGGCGTTTTTGGGCGAGCTGAGCCTCTCCGGCGCGCTGCGGCCAGTGACGGGCGTGCTGCCCATGGCGCTGACGGCGGCGCGGCTGGGCATCGATACGCTGTATGTGCCCGAGGCCAACGCCGCCGAGGCCACCCTGGCCGACGGGCTGACCGTGTACGGTGTGACGGACGTGGGACAGCTCATCGCCCACCTGAAGGGCGAGCAGGTCATGACGCCGGCGCCCCGGTGGACGCCGGGACATCAGGACCGGCCCCTGCCGGACTTCGCCGACGTGATGGGACAGGAGAATGTGAAGCGGGCGCTGGAGATCGCCGCCGCCGGCGGCCACAATGTGCTGCTGGTGGGCTCGCCCGGCGCGGGCAAGTCCATGCTGGCCCGGCGGCTGCCGTCCATCCTGCCGGACATGACCCGGGCGGAGGCCCTGCAGACCACGGAGATCTATTCCGTGGCGGGCATGACCGACCCGCGGCACCCGCTGGTGGATACGCGGCCCTTCCGCAGCCCCCACCACACGGCGTCCACCGTGTCGCTCTCCGGCGGCGGGGGGATACCCCGGCCGGGAGAGATATCCCTGGCCCACAACGGCGTGCTGTTTCTGGACGAGCTGCCGGAGTTCAGCAAGGCGGCACTGGAGACGCTGCGCCAGCCGCTGGAGGACGGCTTTGTGACCATCACCCGGGCCTCCGGCTCCCTGACGCTGCCCAGCCGCTTCATGCTGGTGTGCGCCATGAACCCCTGCCGCTGCGGCTGGTACGGCCACCCCTCCGGACGCTGCACCTGTTCACCCCAGCAGGTGGAACAGTATATGCAGCGCATCTCCGGCCCGCTGCTGGATCGGATCGATATGCACATCGATGTGCCGTCGGTGGAATATGAGGCCATGCGCCGCAAGGAGCAGCCGGAGCCGTCATCGGCCATCCGGGAACGGGTCAACGCCGCCCGCGAGGTGCAGAAAAAGCGCTTTGCGGGGACGGAGGTGTCCTGTAACGCTTACATGACCCCCGCCATGATCGGCCAGTACTGTGCGCTGGACGCCGCCGGCGAAAAGCTGATGCAGGGTGCCTTTGAGCGCCTGGGCCTGACGGCCCGCAGCCACGACCGCATACTGCGTATGGCCCGCACCATCGCCGACCTGGAGGGCAGCGAGCGCATCGAGGCGGCACATCTTGCCGAGGCCATACAGTACCGCAGCAGCAGTACACTGAAATGACGGCGGCATCTTTTCCGCCCTGCCATCGTCAAGCCTCCTCGACGTATACCCGATACGCCGTCGTCAGCTTGCCATCGGCAGGACGAAAAATCTCGCCGCCGTGGCGGGATACATTTCCGCCCTGCCATCGTCAAGTCTCCTCGGCGTATACCTGATACGCCGTCGTCAGCTTGCCATCGGCGGGACAAAAAATCTCACCGCCGTGGCGGGATATTTTCCGCCCAGCCATCGTCAGACCCAGTACGCCGCCGATAAACGTCCGTAGGGGACGGCGTCCCGCAGTGGAGCGCAGCGGAACAAATGCCCTTGGGGTACGACGCCCCGTTGTAGGGGCGGATGAAGCTGCCCGCCCGCCGTCCCCACATCTGTACACCAACAACAAGGAGAGAACCATATGCACGAGATCATTCTGTGCAAGCTGGGCGAGGTGGTCCTGAAGGGACTGAACCGCCGCAGCTTTGAGATGAAGCTGATGAGCAACATCCGCCGCCGCACCCAGCGGTTCGGCAAGTGGAAGATATATTCCCGCCAGTCCACTATCTATGTGGAGCCGGCGGAGGAGAAATGCGACATCGCCGGGGCTTACGCTGCCTGCAAGCAGGTGTTCGGCATCATCGCCATCACCCGGGCGCTGCCTTGCGAGAAGAGCAAGGAGGCTATTTTCGACACGGCAAAGACCTATCTGGGCGGTGCGCTGACCGCGGCTAAGAGCTTCAAGGTGGAGAGCAAGCGGGCGGACAAGTCCTTCCCCATGGGCTCCATCCAGCTGAGCCAGTGGGTGGGCGGCGCGCTCCACGACGCCTTCCCCCACCTGACGGTGGACGTACACCACCCGGAGCTGACGGTGTACATCGAGGTACGGGAGGACGCGGCCTACGTCCACGGCCCCGCCGAGGCCGCCGCCGGCGGTCTGCCCCTGGGCATGGGCGGCCACGCGGTGAGCCTGCTGTCCGGCGGTATCGACAGCCCCGTGGCCAGCTATATGATCGCCAAGCGGGGCGTCCAGCTGGAGATGATCCACTTCGCCTCTCCGCCCTATACCGGCGAGCTGGCCCGGGAGAAGGTGCTGAAGCTGGCGGAGGAGCTGACCCCCTGGTGCGGCCGGCTGGCGGTGTTCATCATCCCCTTTACCGAAATTCAGGAGGAGATACGCCGCAAATGCCCGGAGGATCACTTTACCCTGATCATGCGGCGGTTTATGATGCGCCTGGCCAATATGCTGGCGCTGGAGCTGCGGTGCCGCGCCCTGGTCACCGGAGAAAATCTGGGTCAGGTGGCCAGCCAGACCATGCAGGCGCTGGCCGTCAGCGAGGACGTGACCACCATGCCGGTGCTGCGGCCCCTGATCGGCATGGACAAGGAGGAGATCGTGAAGATCGCCCGCCATATCGGCACCTTCGACACGTCCATCCTGCCCTATGAGGACTGCTGCACCGTGTTCACGCCCCGGCACCCCAAGACGAAGCCCAGCGTGGAGGAGACGCGGGAGTACGAAAGCGCGCTGGATGTGGAGGGCCTGTGCCAGCGGGCCATGGCCGGACGCGAGATGATCCGGATCAAACCTACGCTATAAGGAGGCGCGTCTATGCCCCGTACCGCGGAGATCATCGCCGTGGGCAGCGAGCTGCTGACCGGCGGCGTGACCAATACGAATGCCGCGTTCCTCTCCCGGCTGCTGACTGCCGCCGGTGTGGAGGTGCTGTACCACACCACTGTGGACGACGACGCGGCGCGGCTGGAAAAGGCCGTGACCATCGCAAGGGGACGGGCAGAGCTGCTGGTATTCACCGGCGGGCTGGGTCCCACCTACGACGATATGACGAAAACGGCGGTGTGCGCCGCGCTGGACACGCCGCTGGTGTTCCACCCGGAGGTGGTGGAGGATATGCGGCGGTATTTCGACCGGGTATTCCGCCGGGAGATGCCGGAATGCGATATGCAGCAGGCCTATCTGCCGGAGGGGTGCACCGTGTTCCGCAATCCGGTGGGCACGGCCCCGGGGTGCGTGTTCACCGCCGGGGAGACCATGGCGGCGCTGCTGCCCGGCGTGCCCCGTGAGTGCCGCTATATGGCCGAGCACTGCCTGCTGCCCTGGCTGGAGCAGGTCCGGGGACAGACGGTGCGGTCACACACGCTGCATATCTTCGGCCTGACGGAGCCGCAGGTGCAGGAGCTGCTGGACGACCTGCTGCGGCGGGAGGCGGACATGACGCTGGCACCCTATGCCAAGCCGGGCGAGGTGATGCTGCAGCTGTCCGCCCGCGGGGCGGACGAGCGTGCCTGCGAGGCGCGGATGGCGCCGGTGCTGGCGGAGGTAAGGGCCCGGCTGGGCGCGTATCTCTACGGCGCGGACGTGTCCGGACTGGAGGAGACGGTGCTGACGCTGTGCCGGGAACGGGGACTGACGCTGGCGGCGGCGGAGAGCTGTACCGGCGGACTGATCGCCAAGCGGCTGACGGATATCCCCGGCGCGTCGCAGGTCTTTCTGGGCGGCGTAGTCAGCTATACGAACCATGTGAAGCAGCAGGTGCTGCACGTGCCGGAGAATTTGCTGGCGCGCTGCGGCGCGGTGTCGGCAGAGGTGGCCCGGGCCATGGCCCTGGGCGTCCGGGTGCTGACAGGCGCGGACCTGGCGGTGTCCGTCACCGGACTGGCCGGTCCCGACGGGGACGACCGGGGAAACCCGGTGGGCACCGTGTTCGTGGGGCTTTCCGCGCCGGAGGGCGTGACCGTGCGGCATCTGACATTGGGCGGCGACCGGGAGCGCATCCGGACGCTGTCTGCCCACCACGCTTTTGATATGCTGCGGCGTTATCTTACCAATCTACCGATAGAAGGAGAATAAAACCATGGCAAAGAACAGCTACAAGGCCAACGTGAACCAGTACGCCAACCAGGAGGAGGCCATCCGCAAGGCCAAGGGCAACCCCAATAAGAATATCCATTCCAAGAAGAAGAACAGCAACTACGGCGGGTACACCACCGGCGCGTACATGGCCCAGAAGGTGGCCGAGAAGGTGAACCAGCAGGAGAAGGTGAAGCTGCCCACCTGGCTGAATGTGACGCTGATCGCGGAGTTTGCCGTGGTGCTGGTGATCCTGATCCTGCGCCTGACAGCCTTCAAGGACAGCGCGGTAATGACCCACCTGTCCTCCCTGACGCTGGGCATCACCTGCGGCACGCTGTTCTATATCCGCAAGTACAAGCACACGAAGAAAACCAGCGCCATGTACAGCATCATCACCATTCTGCTGGTGGTCATGTGCCTGATGTACACCACCTTCGGAATTCTGGGCCTGCTGGGCTTTTTGGACTGAGCGCCCCGCGCCGTAAGGCGCAGACTTTCCGGAGGGAGAAAGGAGCCGAGCTATGGCTGAGCTGACACCCATGATGCGGCAGTATATGGAGGAGAAGGAGAAGCACCCCGACTCCCTGCTGTTTTTCCGGCTGGGTGATTTTTACGAGATGTTCGGGCCGGATGCCCGGACGGCGTCGAGGGAGCTGGACCTGGCCCTGACCACCAGGGACAAGGACAAGAGCAAGTCCGACGAGGAGCGCATCCCCATGTGCGGCGTGCCGTATCACTCCGCCGAGGGGTATATCGCGCGGCTGATCGCCAAGGGGTACAAGGTGTCCATCTGCGAGCAGATGGAGGACCCGGCTCTGGCCAAGGGGCTGGTGAAGCGGGAGATCATCCGTACCGTCACCCCCGGCACGGTGCTGGACGAGGCATGCCTGGACGCGGGGCGCAGCAACTATCTGTGCGGCGTGTATCTGACAGACACGGCGGCGGGACTGTGCGCGGCGGACATCTCCACCGGGCAGGCCCAGGTGACGGCGTTCACCGGGGCGCAGCGGTTGACGGGGCTGATCAACGAGCTGGGGCGCTTCGCCCCGGCGGAGGCGGTGATGAACGCCGCGGCCTATGACGACCCGGCGCTGACCGCCGCGCTGGAGGAGCGCTTTTCCTGCCGGCGGGAGAGGCTGGCGGAGGGGCGGTTCGACGTGTCGGACGCGGAGAAGAAGGTGCGGCTGCAATTCGGCGAGGCGGCGCTGCGGGACCTGCCCCGGAATGAGAGTGCACCGCTGCTGGCGCTGGGCGGACTGCTGACGTATCTCTACGAGACGCAGAAGACCGACGTGAAGCAGCTGGATAAGCTGGAGTGGTACCGGACGGGACAGTTCATGGAGCTGGACCTGACGGCCCGGCGCAATCTGGAGCTGACGGAGACGCTGCGGGGCAAGGAGAAGAAGGGCAGCCTGCTGTGGGTGCTGGATAAGACCAAGACGCCCATGGGCGCGCGGAACCTGCGGATGTGGCTGCAGCAGCCGCTGCTGAACGTGGCGGCCATCGACCGGCGGCTGAATGCCGTGGCGGCGCTGACGGACAACACCGTGGGCCGCCAGGAGCTGCGGCTGGCCCTGACCGGCATGGGCGACATGGAACGGCTGATGAGCCGGATCGTCTACGGCACCGCCGGAGCCAGGGACCTGGTGAACCTGCGGGCGGCGCTGGAGCACCTGCCGGAGATCAAGCGGTGCCTGACGCCGTTCCGGACAGGGGCGCTGGGAAAGCTGGACGAGCAGCTGGAGACGCTGGAGGACATCAGCGGGCGCATTGCCGCCGTGCTGGTGGACGAGCCGCCGTTCTCCGTCCGGGAGGGCGGCATGATCCGCGAGGGCTATGACGATGAGGTGGACCGGCTGCGGGGGATACTCTCCGGCGGCAAGGGGTTTATCGCGCAGCTGGAGGCTCGTGAGAAGGAGAAGACCGGCATCCGTACCCTGAAGGTGGGGTACAACAAGGTGTTCGGATACTATATCGAGGTGAGCAACTCCTTTAAGGACCAGGTGCCGGCGGACTACATACGCAAGCAGACGCTGGTGAACGGCGAGCGCTATATCACCCAGGAGCTGAAGGACCTGGAGCATGAGGTGCTCACCGCCCATGACCGGGACGCGGCACTGGAATACGACCTGTTCGCCGCGCTGCGGACAGAGGCGGCGGGACAGGTGACGCGGGTGCAGCTGGCGGCATCGCTGATCGCGCAGCTGGACACGCTGTGCGCCTTTGCCGAGGTAGCGGCCCAGAACCACTACTGTCGGCCGGAGGTGGACGAGTCCGGGGTCATCGAGATCACGGCGGGACGCCATCCGGTGGTGGAAAAGGTGCGGGGCGACGCATTCTTTGTGCCCAACGACACCCACATGGGCGCAAAGGAGGACCGGGTGGCCATCATCACCGGTCCCAACATGGCCGGTAAGTCCACCTATATGCGTCAGGTGGCACTGATCGTGCTGATGGCCCAGGTGGGGTGCTTTGTCCCCGCCCAGCGGGCGCATATCGGCGTGGTGGACCGCATTTTCACCCGCATCGGCGCCAGCGATGACCTGGCGGCGGGACAGTCCACCTTCATGGTGGAGATGACCGAGGTGTCGGAGCTGCTTCGCTGCGCCACGAAGAACAGCCTGCTCATTCTGGATGAGATCGGCCGGGGTACGTCTACATTCGACGGAATGTCCATTGCCCGGGCGGTGCTGGAGCACTGCGCCGGGAAGCTGAAGGCCAAGACGCTGTTCGCTACCCATTATCATGAGCTGACCACGCTGGAGCAGGAGCTGCCCAACGTGCGGAACTACAACGTGGCCGTCCACGCCCGGGGCGAGGATATCGTCTTTCTGCGGAAGATCGTCCCCGGCGGCGCGGACCGGAGCTACGGCATCGAGGTGGCCAAGCTGGCGGGCCTGCCGGACACGGTGCTCAAGCGGGCGCGGGAGATCCTGCGGGAGCTGGAGAGCCAGCCCCGGCAGCCCCACACCCCGGCGGCGCGGGAGGACCAGGTATCCCTGGAGGGCATGGCCGAGGGCGCCGTGGCGGATATCATCCGCCGGACGCAGGTAGACGCGCTGAGCCCCCTGGAGGCGCTGAACCTGCTGTATGAACTGAAGAGCAAGCTGCAATAGAAAAGGAGTGAATACCATGCCGCAGATACAACAACTGCCTGCCCATATTGCCGATCTCATCGCTGCCGGCGAGGTGGTGGAGCGCCCCGCCAGCGTGTGCAAGGAGCTGCTGGAGAACGCTTTGGACGCCGGGGCGTCCGCCGTATCCGTGGAGCTGGAGCACGGCGGCATGACGTATCTGCGGGTGACGGACAACGGCTGCGGCATCGCGCCGGAGCAGCTGCCTACCGCGTTTCTGCGCCACGCCACCAGCAAGCTGCGCCGGGCGGAGGACCTGGCGGCTATCGGGACGCTGGGCTTCCGGGGCGAGGCGCTGGCGGCCATCGCCGCCGTGTCACGGCTGGATATTTTCTCCCGTGCGCGGGGCGCCGACAGCGGCGCGTCCCTGCATCTGGAGGGCGGCGTACCCGGTGAGGTCACGGCCGCCGGGTGCCCGGAGGGCACCACCGTGTGTGTGCGGGACCTGTTT
Organism: Vescimonas sanitatis; assembly: GCF_049060325.1. Taxonomy (NCBI): domain Bacteria; kingdom Bacillati; phylum Bacillota; class Clostridia; order Eubacteriales; family Oscillospiraceae; genus Vescimonas; species Vescimonas sanitatis. The sequence continues at coordinate 164,114 of NZ_JBMGPW010000004.1, forward strand.
TACAACACCCCGGCGCGAATGAAATTCATGAAAAAGGACAGTGCCGAGGGCGCGGCGGCTGCCGCTGTGGTGACACAGCTGGCGCTCAGCCACCCGGAGGTGTCCTTCAAGCTGCTGCGGGATGGGCAGGAGGTGCTGCACACCCCCGGCGACGGGCAGCTGCTGTCGGCGATCTACGCTGCCCTGGGCCGGGATTTTGCCAAAAGTCTGCTGGAGGTGGACGGCGGCAGCGGCGATGTGCGGGCCAGCGGCTTTGTGAGCAGTCCCGCCGCGGGACACGGTACCCGGGCGCGGCAGCTGTTCTTTGTCAACGGGCGGCTGGTAAAAAGCCAGCTGCTGACCGCCGCCGTGGAGGAGGCCTACCGCAACCGGCTGCTGAAAGGGAAGTTCCCCGGCTGTGTGCTGCACATCACGCTGCCGGTGAACGAGGTGGACGTGAACGTCCACCCGGCCAAGACGGTGGTGAAATTCGCCGCCGAGAAAGCGGTGTTCGACGCGGTGCACTACACCGTGAAAGACGCGCTGGACGGCGAGGGGCGGCCAAAAGCGGCGGAAAAGCCCTTCTATCAGACCATGACGGCACAGGAATTCCTGAAACGGCCGAACGCGCCAAAGCCTTCGCAGGCGGTGACGCTGCCCGCGGGGAAGGCCATCGGCTCGGCACCCGCAAGACCGGCGGCTACGGAGCCGGTCAGACCCGCGCCCGCTCCCGCCCCGGTCACGCCGGTGATGGCGGTGCACGACGTGGTGTGCCGGCCGGACAAGCCGTTCACGGCACCGGCCGCGCCGGGCGTGGTGTATCACATCACACCGCCGGAGGTCCGCACACCGGCGGAGGAAACGGCGGAACGACCGGAGACGACGCCCTCCCCTGCCCCGGCCGCGGAGCCGGAGCAGCAGGAGATCGCCATGCCGGAGGGCCCCGCCGCGGCGGAGCAGCCCTGGCGCGTGGCGGGCGAGGTGCTGAAGACGTATATCATCTGCGAGGACGCGGAACGGAACGTGTGGCTCATTGACAAGCACGCCGCCCACGAGAGAATGCGGTTCGACGCGCTGAAGGCGCGCACGGAGCCGCCCATGCGGCAGCTGCTGCTGACGCCGGCGGCGGTGACGCTGGCGGCGGAGGAATACACCGCCGTGCTGGAAAATCTGGAGCTGCTGGCGGACTGCGGGTTCTTGTGCGAGGACTTCGGCGACGGCACGGTGCTGGTGCGGGAGGTGCCCGACGATGTGCGGGCCGAGGACGCCGCCGCCACGCTGGAGGAGTTGGCGCAGAAGCTGCGCCTGCACAGCGCGGACCGGGCGGCCCTGCGGGACGAGGTGCTGCACACCGTGGCCTGCAAGAGCGCCATCAAGGCCGGTATGACCAGCGATCCGGCGGAGCTGCGGGCGCTGGCGGCGCAGGTGCAGTCCGGCGCGGTGCGCTACTGCCCCCACGGGCGGCCCGTGGCGGTGAAGCTGAGGGAATACGAGATCGAAAAAATGTTCAAACGGGCGTAAAGCCGCGTCTCTTCCGTTCTGCCATCGCCGGGTCGGCTTGCTGTACACAAAGTACAGCGGCACCGTCCCGTCATCGGCAGAACGAAAAATCCACGACTTTACAGGCCATAACGGCGCTGCGGCGCTTTCCAAAACGGATCGAGGTGAGGACATGGACAACAAGGTCGTCTGCGTGGTGGGGCCCACGGCCTGCGGCAAGACGAAGATGGGTGTGGCGCTGGCCAAGCGCTTCGGCGGCGAGGTGGTGTCCGTGGACTCCATGCAGATATACCGGGGCATGACCATCGGCACCGCCGCCCCCACGGCGGAGGAGATGGAGGGCGTGCCCCACCACATGGTGGCCGTGGCGGACCCGGCGGAGAGCTGGTCCGTGGCCCGGTACGTCCGGGAGGCGGACGCGTGTGTGCAGGACATCCTGCGGCGGGGAAAGCGGCCGGTGCTGGTGGGGGGCACGGGGCTGTATCTGGACGCGCTGGTGCGGGGGCAGGACTTTGCCGCCGGCAGCCAGGGCGGGGAGATACGCCGGGAATTGCAGGAAAAGCTGGCGAAGGATGGCGCGGAGGCGCTGCTGGAGGCGCTGCGGGCCGTGGACCCGGAGAGCGCGGCGCGGCTGCACCTGCGGGACGAAAAGCGGATCGTCCGGGCGCTGGAGGTCTATTACGAGACGGGGGAGACTATCGGGGCGCACGACAGAAAAAGCCGGGAGGCACCGCCCCGGTACGACGCGGCGTACATCGGCCTGGCCTTCCGGGACCGGGAGGATATGAAGGAGCGCATCGACCGGCGGGTGGACGCGATGGTGGCGCAGGGGCTGCTGCGGGAGGTGGAGACACTGCTGCAAAGCGGCCTGCCCCGGAACGCCACGGCCCTGCAGGCCATCGGGTACAAGCAGTTTCTGGCGGTGGCCGAGGGCCGCGCCACCACGGCCGAGGCCATCGAGGAGGTGAAGCTGCGGTCACGGCAGTACGCCAAGCGGCAGCTGACCTGGCTGCGGCGCAACGAGGCCATCCACTGGATATTATGGGAAAAAACGCCGGATTTTTCGGCGGGGTTACAAAATGCGACAGAATTCCTCCTGTCCGCCGGGGTATGCTGATAGCGGCGGGCGGAGGCAGATATTGTGCATATCGTCCGTACAGACATACAAGGAGTGGACGATCATGCAGAAGACAAACAACTTACAGGATATCTTTCTTACCAAGGCCCGGAAGGAGAACGTGCCGGTGACACTGTTCCTGGTGAACGGCTTTCAGCTGCGGGGCGTCATCACGGGGTTCGACTGCTTCGTGGTGGTGCTGGACAGCGAGGGGCGGCAGCAGGTGATCTACAAGCACGCCATCTCCACCATCGCGCCGGCGCGGAATGTCACGCTGTGGGAGGACGCGGAGTAAGAGAACATAGACAAAGAGGGAAGCCCATGAACAACACCCCAGACAATAACACAAACATCCCGGCGGGGAACAACAAGCGCTCGTCGCCGCTTTTGAAGGTGCTGCCTATCGCGGTGCTGGCGGCGGTGCTGGTGTACTTCGCCGCGCAGGTATACAACTACTTTGCCGACCCGATGACCATCACGCTGGTCTATGAGGCACAGGCGGAGGACGTTATCTCCATGGAGGGCTGGCTGGTGCGGACGGAGGAGCCGCTGCCCGGCCAGACCGGCACCGTGTCCCGGGCTGTGCAGGAGGGACAGCGGGTGGCCGCCGGCGAGACGGTGGCCACGGTGTACAGCGACGACAGCGCTTTGCAGACCGTCAGCCGGATCGAGACGCTGGAATTGCAGCTGCAGCAGCTGCAGTTCGCCCTGACGTCCTATCTGGACCCGGATGCGGCGCTGAAACTGGATACGTCCATCACCGGCGACATCCTGGCCCTGCGGCAGACGCTGAGCGCCGGGGACTATGCCGCGGCGGAGAGCGACCTGGCGGCGCTGAAGGCCGCCGTGCTGAAGCGGGACCACGGGAGCTATACGTCACAGGAGGAGATACAGGCGCAGATCAAGTCGGTGGAAAGCGAGATACAGCAGCAGAAAGCCGCGCTGTCCGGCGCGAAGACCGTGACCGCCAAGGTCTCCGGCACCTATTCCGCCGTGTGCGACGGGTACGAGAGCGTACTGACGGAGGCGTTTCTGGAGGACGTGACGCCGGGCAAGCTGAACGGCGTGAAGGCGGCGGCGGAGCAGAGCAACGTGGGCAAGCTGATCTACGGCGACACCTGGTACTATGCGGTGGTGCTGCCGGCGGAGCAGGCGGCGGCGCTGAAGGATATGGGCCGGGTGGATGTGCGTCTGGCCAAGGGCTTTGACCAGAGCATCCGCATGAGCGTGGTGTCCGTGTCCCGGGAGGAGAACGGCCAGGCGGCGGTGGTGCTGTCCAGCACACGGTATCTGGCACAGACCACGCTGCTGCGTCATCAGGCGGCGGACGCGGTGCTGCACACCTATCAGGGACTGCGGGTACCGGCCGACGCGCTGCGGGTCAGCGCGGACGGCACCACCGGCGTGTACTGTGTGGACGGCGAGAACGCCTCCTTCCGGCCGATCGAGCTGGTATATCAGGGGGAGGGCTACGCGCTGGTGAAGCCCGCCGAGGGCGTGCGGGACACACAGACCCTGCGCTCCGGCGATCAGGTCATCGCCACGTCCGGCGAGCTGTATGACGGCAAGGTCATCCGATAAACACGGCGGCACCCGCCTCCAGCGGGCGCACGCGGCTTAGATACGAAAGAGACAAGGAGGCACAAGCGATGTCTATTCGGGAAAATTTGGAAGCGATCCGCGCCGAGATCGACGCGGCGGCACGGGAGACGGGCCGCACCGGGGCGGATATCACGCTGGTGGGCGCCAGCAAGATGAACGATGCCGCCGCCTGCCAGGAGGCCATCGCCGCCGGCATCGACGCCCTGGGCGAGAACCGGGTGCAGGAGATGACCGCAAAGCTGGCGGAGGATGCCTATCGCGGCGCGCCGCTGCATTTCATTGGCCACTTGCAGCGCAACAAGGTGAAGCAGGTGGTGGGCAAGGTGGCCCTGATCCAGTCCATCGGCTCGCCGGAGCTGTTGGCCGAGGTGGACAAGCAGGCGGAAAAGCTGGGCATCGTGCAGGATATCCTGCTGGAGGTGAACATCGGCGGCGAGGCGGCCAAAAGCGGCTTTGCGCCGCAGGAGGTGGAAAACGCGGCGGCACAGGCGAAGGAAATGGGCCATGTGCGGGTGCGGGGACTGATGACCATCCCCCCGGCGGACGCCACACGGGAAGAAAATGTGGTATATTTTCAAAAAGTACAGGCACTATATGTTGACATAAACAGAAAAATGTACGATAATGGATTAGAATATCTTTCTATGGGTATGAGCGGCGATTTTGCCGATGCCATTCGCGCGGGGGCCAACATGGTCCGCGTGGGCACCGCCATTTTCGGCGCAAGAGACTATTCCAAATAATACGCGGGAGGTATTGCACATGGGCCTGATGGACGAGCTGAAGAAGATCATTCATCCCTACGATGATGAGGATTATGATTATGAGGACGATTTTGAGGAGCCGGTAAAGGAGTCCTCCCGTTCCCTGTTTGACGACCGCAAGGACGACCGCCGTGAGGATCGCCGCAGCGAGGACCGCCACAACAAGGTGGTGAACATCCACGCCACCACCCAGCTGAAGGTGGTGCTGGTGAAGCCGGAGCGCTTCGAGAACGCCTCGGAGATCGCGGACCATCTGAAGGAGAAGCGCACGGTGGTGCTGAACCTGGAGTCCACCAACAAGGACGTGGCCCGGCGGCTGATCGATTTCCTGTCCGGCGTAGCCTATGCCGGCGAGGGCAAGATCAAGAAGGTGGCGGCCAATACGTACATCATCACCCCCTACTCCGTGGATATCATGGGCGACCTGATCGATGAGCTGGAGAACAACGGATTGTACTTCTAAAGAAATCATATAACGGAGGGATCGGCAATGTTTACACCCCAGGAAGTTTCCGAAAAAGTATTCCCGAAGGCGTCATTCGGCGGCGGCGGATACAATATGGCGTCTGTGGATGAGTTTCTGGACGCGCTGACGGAGGACTACACCGCCCTGTTCAAGGAGAATGTCACGCTGAAGGCCAAGCTGAAGGTGCTGGCCGAGAAGGTGGAGGAGTACCGTTCCACCGAGGAGGCCATGCGCCAGGCACTGCTGACGGCCCAGAAGATGGCCGCCAAGCTGGTGCAGGAGGCCCAGAGCGAGAAGGAGAAGATCCTGGCCGACGCGCAGGTGGAGGCCCAGGCGGAGATCCACCGGCTGGACGATGAGCGCAGGGCGGCGGAGAAGAAGCTGCAGGCCGCACAGGAGAAGACCGCGGCGTTCATTCGCCGCAGCGAGGAGCTGTGCCAGGCCCAGAGCGCCTTTTTGCAGTCTCTGCCGGAGCTGGACTTTGTGCCGGAGCAGCCGGAGGTCCCTGCTGCCGCGCCCCAGGCCGATGTGGTGTCCGCCATCGAGCAGGATATCCTCAGCAAGTACATCGACGCGCCGGAGGAGAAGGGCGCCGGGAGCGCCGTCACCGACGAGCCCACCATCAAGCTGCCGCCGGTGGACGGCAGCGCCATCCCCAGCGATTTCCGGCTGAGTCTGGACGAGCTGAAGTTCGGTCGGAATTACAGCGGAGACAAGTAAGCACAACAACAAAAGGCGGCCTTGCGCCGCCTTTTTTCCACGGAGGAAGACGGTATGACAAAGCCCATCATCGCGCTGCTGTACGACTTTGACAAGACGCTGTGTACTACGGATATGGAGGACTACGCCTTCATCCCGGCCCTGGGATACACCCCGGCGGAGTTCTGGCACAAGGCCAACACCTTCGGCCGGGAGAACCGGATGGACGGGCTGCTGGCGTATATGTACACCATGATCGTCGAGTGCCGCGCCCAGGGCAAGGACCTGAAGCGGGACTTTCTGGTGGCGTGCGGCCGCAGCATGGAGCTGTTTCCCGGCGTGCGGGAGTGGTTTCAGCGGATCAACGCCTTCGGTGAGCAGCAGGGCGTGACCATTGAGCACTATGTGCTGTCCTCCGGGCTGAAGGAGATCATTGAGGGCAGCGGTATTGCCCACGAGTTCAAGCAGATCTACGCCTGCGAGTTCTACTATGACGAGGCGGGTGCCGCCTGCTGGCCCAAGCTGGACGTCAACTTCACCAACAAGACCCAGTTCGTCTACCGCATCAACAAGGGTGTGCTGGACGTGGCCGATGACAAGACGCTGAACGACTCCATGCCCGACGACAGCAAGCGGGTGCCCTTTACCAACATGATCTATGTGGGCGACGGGCTTTCCGACGTGCCGTGTATGAAGATGATGCGGTCCTACGGCGGGCAGGCCATCGCCGTGTACCAGAGCAGCAACCGGGCCGGCGTGGAGGACCTGCTGGCCAAGGGACGGGTGGATTTCATCTTCCCTGCCGACTACAGGGAGGGCACGGGGCTGGACGTGACGGTGCAGAACATCATCCGTAAGATGGCCATCAGCGACGCGCTGACCGCCGAAAATGTCCGCCAGATACAGTCCATCGGGCATACGGAGGTGCCGGGACAGGCGGGGTTGTTTGAATAAAAGGCATAAAAAGAGACGGCCGAGGCCGTCTCTTTTTTGTGGGTCTGGATCATGCGCCGAAAAAGAGCATACCGTTAGCGCCGGCGGGTTATTCGCCGCAGGCAGCCAGACTTAGGTCTATGGCCAGGGCCAGCAGCATAAAAACCGCCCCGGGCCATTGGCCCGGGGCGGTCTGCACGCTGTTTATTTTTTCTTCTTTTTGCCCACGATGAGCAGCACTACAACGGCGATGACGGCCACGACCACCAGGGTGATCCACAGGCCCATGTTGCTGGTGTCGCCGGTGAGGGGGCTGGCACAGGCGACGCACAGGCTCATGGCCGCGGCGCACACCGCGCACAGCAGCGCGATCAGTTTTTTCATCTTTTTCACCTCATTTTAACGGTTTCTCCATTCCACCGCCGCCGGCGGGGAAATACATACAGGCGCAGGTCTATTGTACCATAGTTTTTGGGTTTTGCAACCCCGGAAACGTGCGCCCTGCCGCAGGGAAAGATCGGCGCCCCCGCCGATGGGCAGGGGCGCTGCGGTTTACAGATAGTTCAGCGGGTTGAGGAACGTGCCGTTGAGCTTGATGCCGAAGTGGCAGTGGTTGCCGGTGGAGCGGCCCGTCGAGCCCATGCGGGCGATGAGCTGGCCCTTGTGGACCTTCTGCCCCAGGGACGCCACCAAACTGCTGTTATGCCCGTAGTACGTCTGGTACCCGTTGCCGTGGTCGATGATGATCAGATAGCCGTACCCGCTCATCCAGCCGGAGTACGTCACCGTGCCGCCGTCGGAGGCGTAGATGGACGTGCCGTAGCTGTTGCCGATGTCGATGCCGCTGTGGTAGGTGCTGCCCAGCAGGCTTCGATAGCCGAACCGGCTGGTGAGGATGCCGGTGCAGGGCCAGGAGAACGACCCGGTGGGATACCAGGTGGGCCGCTCCTTCGTGCCGCGGAGCTGCTGCTCCGTCACCGGCTGGGACAGCGTCACGCTGGCCACCACCTCGCGCTCCGTCTCCTCGCCGTTGATGTACGTCACGTTGGCGGTCATGTCCGCCTTGCCGTACACGCCGGGGGACGTGACCTTATACTCACCCTGATACATGGAGCTGTCGTCGGTGTACTCCACCTGGTACGGCACATCCTGCACGTACCGCTGCCGCTCCACGTTCACCACCGTCAGATAGGGCACGGCGTTGCTGATGGTCAGCACATCGCCCACCCGCAGGATTTTCGGGTCATAGCCGGGGTTCAGCTTCATCAGCGCTTCCACGTTCAGGTCGTATTTCTCCGCGATGCTGTAATAGCTGTCGCCGGAAGTGACGGTGTACGTCACCTCGCCCTCCTTCGTCTCGTTGAGGATCTCGGCGATGTAGCCCAGGTTCATCACGTAGGACGACTCCACGTACTCCTGCCGGATGTCCACTTCCTCCACGAAGTAGGCGTTCACCGTGTCCGCCGTCTCATAGCCCAGCTTCAGCTGCTCCAGCAGGTCCTCCAGCGCGCCGGAGCGGGTGGTGGCCACCACCTTTTCGCCGTCCACATACAGGACATAGGCGTAATCCACCACGCCGAGGGTGTCGCTCAGTGTCTCTTCAAACTCGTCGTCGGAGATCAGCTCGCGGCGGGGGAAAACGCCTGTTTCGGCGGTGAGCAGCGCCGTATCCACGGTGTAGCCGCTGTCGCCGGTAGCCGTGCGGGTGACATCCTCCAGCTCCGCCACCACCTTTTCGGCGGCGCGGCGGGAGGAGACGATGCCAAGGTCCTGACCGTCATAGGTCACCTGAGCGCCCAGGGTGTACAGGGACAGAACGGTGGCCGCGGCGGCGATGGCCATGGCGCCGCACAGGAATGCCACCGGGTGCAGATGCATCTTCTCAAAAAAGTGGCGGCGTTTGCCGCCCATCCAGGTCAGTGCCTTGCGCCGGTTGGAGAAGCCCTCGCGTATGGCGGCGGCCCGGCGCTCCAGGCTGCCGCGGAAGAAGAGGAACAGCTGGGCTGCGCCGTATTCGGATTCGGGGAACCGCCTGTCGCGGTTGGCGGCCGCCAGAGCCCGCGCATTGCTGCGCAGATCGGACAGCCACCGACCGATGCGGCGGAAGCCCGCTTGTATGTTCAGGGTGAACAGATCGTGGTGCTCATCGCAGAAGCTCCGCCAGCTCATTAAATTGTCACGCCACAGCTGCCACAGCTCCGATAGGGTCATGTGCTCCCGGTTGGGGTCGCGGCCGGCGGCTTTTTTCTGTTGTTGATCCTGCGTCATGGTGTAAGCCCCTAAAAGTTACAAATAGTTACAAAGCGTATGATACAATGATTTTCCCCTCACGTCAAGGATTAAATTGTAAACAAACCTTGCTGTGAAGAGAAAACCTTATAAAAAGGGGCTTTAATGGGGGGAAACGGCGGGTTTTCGGAAAAAACTTTTTGATGAAAAGCGACGGGACAGTGGCCGGGGCGGTCAAACGCGGTCTGTATTGTTCCTGATAAAATAAAAATCCAAGCCCCGAAAGGGGGCTTGGATTTTTTCTTTTTCAAAGCTGCTTGTCCAGAGAACGGATCAGCTGGGCAATGGCGTTGTCGCGGCAGTCGGGCAGGCGGCGGACGCCGGGTGTGTGCAGCACCTGGGGAATGGCGTTGGCGGGGGCGTAGCCCTGGCCGGCCCAGGTGAGCATACTGATGTCGTTGGCGTGGTCGCCCACGCAGATCACGTTTTCCCGTGTCACACCCAGCAGGTCCGCCAGACGCCGGACCATGCCGCCCTTGTTGGCGCCCTTGGCTGTCAGCTCCACCAGGGTCACGGCGCTGGGGACTACCTCATAGTCGTGGTACCAGGGCCGGGAGGCCAGAAAGTCCAACAGGGCGGGCAGGTGCGCCTCCTCGGTGGAGAAAAGGGCCTTACTGATGGGGGACGGCACGTCGTCCATGGTGTCTACCTCGATGGACGGCGCGTGGGTGATGTGCATATGACGGCGGGTGACGTCGTTGGCGTTCAGGGCGTGGATGGTGTTGTCATCGTGGTACAGCTCCACAGCCACCTGGGGCAGGGCGGTGACGACCTCCGTGACGTGCTCCCGGACGGAGTCGGGCAGAAAGGCCGTGACCAGGTACTTCTTCTGCGGGAAGTCGTAGATAGCTGCGCCGTTGAACAGCACGGTGGGACCGTTCATGGGAATGCCGTCCACAACCGTTTCAAAGGCGGGCTTGGCGCGGCCGGTGGCCACGGAAAAGATGCCGCCGTTGGCCATGAAATACTCGATGGCGGCGCGGTTCTCGTCAGAGACGGGGGGCATATCCACGCACTTTTGCAGGGCCTCCTCGGTGTAGACAAGGGTGTTGTCGAAATCGCTGACCAGCAGCAAGCCGTTGAATTTACGCATGATTTACGCCTCCGTGCCGCCGTTGGGCTTACTGCCGCCGCTTCTGCGGCGGGGCCGATGGCGGCTGCGCTTCTTCTCACCGCTCACGGTACCCTGGCCGTCCCCGGCGGGCTTGACTGCCTTGGGTGCGGGTGCGCCGGTGCTGCCGGCGGCGTTGGCACCGCCGTTTCCGCCGCGGCGTCCGCTTCTGCGGCGGCGATCACCGCCCTCGCGGCGGGGCTTTCCGCCTTCGGCGGGGGCATCGGAACGAGGGGCTTTTTCCGCAGGGGCGGCGGGCTTTTCTGCCGGGCGCTTCTCGCCGTCGCTCCGACGGCGGCTGCGGCTGCGGCGGCTGCGCTTCTTTTCGCTCTCCGCCGCGGCGTCCGGGTCGAAATCGCTGAGCAGGGTGATGGAGGGCAGCTCCTCCTCGGCCAGCGGTTCCACATAGCGCTCGGGGCGCTTGTCGGGGACCGCGATGCCGTCGCGGCTGCCCTTGCCGCTCCGCAGGACGCAGACCTCGCAGTTGTGATAGCAGCGGGGACCGTCGGTGCGGTCATCCAGGCGGACGTTCACAGTCTCCTTCAGCACGTTTACGTCGCTGACGTTGCCGGTGCCGTCCGGCGTCAGAACAAAGGAGTCGTTCTTGGGCAGGCGCTTAACGGCATCCTCATAGGCGTCCTGTTCATATTTCAGGCAGCACATCAGCCGGCCGCAGGTACCGGAGATCTTGGTGGGGTTCAGACTCAGGTTCTGGGTCTTGGCCATCTTGATGGACACGGGCAGGAACTCGTCCATGAACTGGGCGCAGCAGAAGGGCCGGCCGCAGATGCCCAGACCGCCGATCATCTTGGCCTCGTCGCGGACGCCGATCTGCCGCAGCTCGATGCGGGCGCGGAACACACCGGCCAGGTCCTTGACCAGCTCGCGGAAGTCCACGCGGCCGTCGGCGGTAAAGAAAAACAGGATCTTGCTGCCGTCAAAGCTGCACTCCACCCGCACCAGCTTCATCTCCAGCTTGTGCTGCTGGATCTTCTTTTTGCAGACGTCGAAGGCTTCCTTCTCACGGCTGCGGTTGTAGGCGGCGGTGTGCTTGTCGTTGTCGGTGGCGATGCGGAGGACGGACCGCAGGGGCTTGACCACCGCGTCATCGGGCACCTGGTGGTTGCCCGCCGCGCAGTGGGCGAATTCCGGGCCCTGGGCGGTCTCCACGATCACGTCGGTGCCGGCGGGGATCGTGAGCCCCTTGGGGTCGAAGTAGTATTCCTTGCAGCCGCTGCGGAAGCGGACAGAGATCACATCGGTCATAAAAGTTCCTCCCATTTCACGGCGAGGGCGCCCAATATCTGGCCCACGCCCGCATTTTGGTCACATTGTTCGGCAAAGCGCTGACTGGCCGCGCACAGTCCCAGCAGCTGCCGCGCCGTCAGCCTGTCCGCCAGCAGAAGGGCTGCCTCCGCACAGGAGGGATCTGGCCGCGCTTTGCCCTGCTGCACCAGCAGGGCTTCGGCCGCGGCGCGCCACAACTCCTCCAGCTGGGCCTGCAGCGTCTCGCGCTTCAGGGACTGCTCGCGGGAGAGCAGCGCCGTGGTCACCGGCAGCAGACGCCCGGAGGCAAACGCACGGCACAGCTCCGCGGTACCGTCGCTGAGGGGCGCGTCTTCCCCGTCGTATTTCAGCAGAGTACAGCGGGAACGGACGGTCTCCAGCAGGGCGGCGGGAGCGTCGGCGCAGAAGATGAAAGCGGCATAGGGCGGTCCCTCCTCCACCACCTTCAGCAGGACATCCTGATCCCGCTGGTTCAGCTGGCGGCAGTCAGAGATGACGTATACCTTGCGCCGGGCCTCGTTGGGGCGGATGTACACATCCTTACGCAGGGCGCGGACTGCCTCCACCGTCAGCTCCTTGTGCTCTGTATCCAGCACGGGGATCACGTCCGGGTGGATACCCTCCAGTACCTTGCGGCAGTGGCGGCAGCGCAGGCAGGGCCTGTCCGTCCCCTCGCAGACGTGGGCGGCGGCGAGAAATCGGGCAGCGGCGGTCAGGTCACCCCGGCCCGTCAGGATGACCGCGTGGCTGAGACGGTCCTCCCCGGCGGCGCGGCGCACGGTGCGGGCAAATATGCTGTTTTCCTGGGGCAGCTGGACCATGCGCATACCTCCCGGTAAAGTGCCTACTAATTCAATATAATAGTATACCACAGGAGTGGGGGAATAGGCAAGACACAAAATCTTCCCTCCGTTCCGCCGGGAGAAGCGCGCCAGGACGGCGGCTTTGCGGGTGCTGCGCCAAAAAGGACGGAAAATAGAGGAAACGGAAATGTGTTATCGGTTTACGGCGAGTGTCCGCAGAGGAAACAACATTTTTTTGTAAAAATATCCGCGACAGGGTTGCTTTTAAAAAAAAATATGACTATAATAAATTGTTCTCAATGTTTGGTACAACTATTTAATATACGGAGGAACTGCAATGAGCAAGAAGTATTGTTACCTGTTCACCGAAGGCAACGCCAAGATGCGTGAGCTGTTGGGCGGCAAGGGTGCGAACCTGGCGGAGATGACCAATATCGGTCTGCCCGTGCCCCAGGGCTTTACCATCACCACCGAGGCCTGCACTCAGTATTACGAGGACGGCCGCCAGATCAACGGCGAGATCATGGCGGAGATCATGGAGTATATCGAGAAGATGGAGAAGATCACCGGCAAGAAGTTCGGCGATCTGGAAAATCCCCTGCTGGTATCCGTGCGCTCCGGCGCCCGCGCCTCCATGCCCGGCATGATGGACACCATTCTGAACCTGGGTCTGAATGAGGACGTGGTGGACGTGATCGCCAAGAAGTCCAACAACCCCCGCTGGGCGTGGGATTGCTATCGCCGCTTTATCCAGATGTATTCCGATGTGGTCATGGAGGTTGGCAAGAAGTACTTTGAGCAGCTGATCGATGCCATGAAGGAGAAGAAGGGCGTGACCCAGGACGTGGAGCTGTCCGCCGAGGATCTGAAGGAGCTGGCCATGCAGTTCAAGGCCGAGTACAAGTCCAAGATCGGCAGCGACTTCCCCACCGATCCCAAGGAGCAGCTGATCGGCGCCATCAAGGCCGTGTTCCGCAGCTGGGACAACCCCCGCGCCAACGTGTACCGCCGCGACAACGACATCCCCTATTCCTGGGGCACCGCCGTCAACGTGCAGTCCATGGCCTTCGGCAACATGGGCGACGACTGCGGCACCGGCGTGGCGTTCACCCGTGACCCCGCCACCGGCGAGAAGAAGCTGATGGGCGAGTTCCTGACCAATGCCCAGGGCGAGGACGTGGTGGCCGGTGTGCGTACCCCCATGCCCATTGCCGAGATGGCTGAGAAGTTCCCCGAGGCCTATGACGAGTTCGTGAAGGTCTGCAATATCCTGGAGGACCACTATCGCGATATGCAGGATATGGAGTTCACCGTGGAGCACGGCAAGCTGTACATGCTGCAGTGCCGCAACGGCAAGCGCACCGCTCCCGCCGCTCTGAAGATCGCCTGCGACCTGGTGGACGAGGGCATGATCTCCGAGCAGCAGGCCGTGGCGATGATCGACCCCCGCAACCTGGATACCCTGCTGCATCCCCAGTTCGACCCCAAGGCGTTGAAGGCCACCGAGCCGGTGGGCAAGGCGCTGCCCGCCTCCCCCGGCGCTGCCTGCGGCAAGATCGTGTTCAACGCCGAGGACGCCAAGGAGTGGGCTGCCCGGGGCGAGAAGGTGGTCCTGGTTCGTCTGGAGACCTCTCCCGAGGACATCGAGGGCATGAAGGCCGCTCAGGGCATCCTGACCGTCCGCGGCGGTATGACCTCCCACGCGGCTGTGGTGGCGCGCGGCATGGGCAAGTGCTGCGTCTCCGGCTGCGGCGCCATCAACATGGACGAGGCCAACAAGCAGTTTACCCTGGCCGGCAAGACCTACCACGAGGGCGACTGGATGAGCCTGGACGGCTCCACCGGCAGCATCTACGACGGCGCTATGCCCACCGTGGACGCCAATGTGGGCGGCGATTTCGGCCGCATCATGGCCTGGGCCGACAAGTTCCGCCGGCTGAAGGTCCGCACCAATGCCGACACTCCCGCCGACGCCGCCCGCGCCCGCTCTCTGGGCGCCCAGGGTATCGGCCTGTGCCGCACTGAGCATATGTTCTTCGACGGCGACCGTATTGCCGCCATCCGCGAGATGATCTGCTCCGACACCAAGGAGCAGCGCGAGAAGGCTCTGGCCAAGCTGCTGCCCATGCAGCAGGGCGACTTTGAGGGCATCTACGAGGCCATGGAGGGCTGCCCCGTCACCATCCGCTTCCTGGATCCCCCCCTGCACGAGTTCGTTCCCACCGAGGAGGCGGACATCGAGCTGCTGGCCAAGGATATGGGCAAGACCGTAGCCGACATCAAGGCCATCATCGCCTCCCTGCACGAGTTCAACCCCATGATGGGTCACCGCGGCTGCCGTCTGGCCGTCACCTTCCCGGAGATCGCCGTCATGCAGACCCGTGCCGTCATCCGCGCCGCCATCAACGTCCAGAAGAAGCACCCCGACTGGAACATGGTGCCTGAGATCATGATTCCCCTGGTGGGCGAGGTCAAGGAGCTGAAGTTCGTCAAGGACGTGGTGGTCAAGACCGCTGACGAGGAGCTGGCTGCTGCCGGTATGAACATGAAGTACCTGGTGGGCACCATGATCGAGATCCCCCGCGCTGCGCTGACCGCTGATGCCATCGCCACCGAGGCGGAGTTCTTCTCCTTCGGTACCAACGACCTGACTCAGATGACCTTTGGCTTCAGCCGTGACGATGCCGGCAAGTTCCTGCCCGCTTACTACGACAATAAGATCTATGAGAGCGATCCGTTCGCCCGGCTGGATCAGGTCGGTGTGGGCAAGCTGGTGGATATGGCCTGCAAGCTGGGCCGCGCCACCCGCCCCGACATCCATCTGGGCATCTGCGGCGAGCACGGCGGCGACCCCTCCAGCGTGGAGTTCTGCCACCGCGTGGGTCTGGACTATGTGTCCTGCAGCCCCTTCCGCGTGCCCATCGCCCGTCTGGCCGCCGCACAGGCCGCCATCAAGGACGCCAAGTAAGGGCTCGATTTCCCGCATAATACCAAGCGCCCGGCTATCAGCCGGGCGCTTGTGTTTTGGGCGGAAGCATGGTAAAATATAACAATAGATCAACAAAAGCAGACAAACGGGGTCGTATTATTTGCTGGAGGGATCGTATGGAAAGACGAGGGAATAAGGTCGATATTGTGCAGAGGGTGTCCTGCTGGATATCGGATATGGCGTTTGCCAGGTTTAAGAGCTTTAGTGATCGTGTGCTGGGAATACAGATCGATGAGATTCCGACTGTGGAGAGCATCCTTATGCGGCAGAATTTTTCGGTCGTATTTTATGCAGCCATTCTGTTTATACTGACCAACGGGATCTACCTGGTCAAGAACATCGCGGCGCGCTCGATGATCCCCATTGACATGGTGCCGCTTTACATGATGATCGGCGGCTCGCTGGCGATGCTGGTGTTTACGATCGCCTATAAAAAGCGTGGAGGAGAATACGATGCGCCGCCGGCGCGGTTTGCGCTGCTGGCCTACTATGGGGTGGTGATCGCCAGCGTTACCGTCTTTATGGTCTCCTGCAACTTTCACCGGGTCGGGTTGTCCATCTCCATGTGCTATCTGTTTGCGATCATGATCGCGCCCACATACCGCCGTGTGGATACCGTGGCGGTATGTGTTCTGATATTGATCAGCTGGTGGCTGCCCGGGCAGCTTCCCTACGCGGAGAACTATGATCTGTTCAAGCATTTCCTGCTGCGATTTTCCATCATTGTAGGTTTTATCGTGCTGCGGTCCATCTTCCTTCGGCAGTCCGCCAACGAACGGCACATCAAGGAGATGGGTCACGCTTTCATCAAGCTGGCCTACAACGACGTGATGACGGAAACACTGAATAAAAAGGCGATGGAGACGTATGGCACGTTCATTGCCGATAAAACCGCGCCGGAACGGGTCAGCGTCATTATTTTTGACGTGGATGATTTCAAATCGTACAACGACAACTACTCCCACATGAAGGGCGACGAAGCGCTGCGGCGTGTGGCCGGAAGCGTGGTCGGGGTGTTGGCGGCGGCCGACCGGTATCTCTTCCGCTTTGGAGGCGAGGAGTTCGTGGCGATCCTGCCGGATATCGGTGAGGAGGAGGCCCGCCGTATCGCCGGTGCGCTTCTTGACGCGGTGCGCGCCGTGGCTGTTCCAAGGGAGGACCTGCCGGACAGGCACATTGTTACGGCCTCTTTCGGTGTTGCGTGCGGGACAGGCCTGGAATTGAAGGACTTTTCACTTATCGCAAAGGCGGACAGGCAGCTGTATATCTGCAAAAACAACGGAAAGAACTGTGTGGCGGCCAGCGGCGCCATATACAGATGAGGTACGCAGGCGCCCGGCTATCAGCCGGGCGCTTGTGTTTTGCGGGAAAATATGATAGGATGACAATACAAAGAAGCAGGGAAATATGATAGGATGACAATACAAAGAAGCGGGGGAATATGATAGGATGACAGCACAAAGAAACAGCAAAACATGATAGAATGACATTACAAAGAGGCGGAAAAACTGATAGGATGACAGGACAAGGAAGCAACAAAACATGATCGGATGGCGATACAAAAAAGTAACGGAGGGGATACCGCTATGTACGAACTGATACAGCTTACCGAGAGGACGTATTACATCAAGAGCCCCACCAACATCGGTCTCTTCCGGCTGGATGAGAAAAACGTCTGCCTGATCGACAGCGGCAACGACAAGGACGCGGGGCGGAGGATACGGCAGGTGCTGGACGCCAATGGCTGGCAGCTGACGGCGATCTACAACACCCACGCCAACGCCGACCACATCGGCGGGAACCGGTATTTGCAGGGACAGACGGGCTGCAGGATCTACGCGCCGGGAATCGACTGCGCGTTTACCCGGCACCCGGTGCTGGAGCCGTCGTTTCTCTACGGCGGATATCCGCCCAAGGACCTGCGGCACAAGTTTCTGCTGGCACAGGAGAGCGACGCGGCGGAGCTGACGGCGGACAAGCTGCCGGAGGGCTTTGCGTCTATCCCCCTGCCCGGGCACTTTTTCGACATGGTAGGCTTTCGGACGCCGGACGACGTGGTGTTTCTGGCGGACTGCCTGTCCAGCCGGGAGATACTGGACAAGTACCAGATCGGCTTTATTTACGACGTGGCCGGGTACCTGAAAACGCTGGAGCAGGTGCAGGCCATGACGGCGAAGGTATTTGTGCCCGCGCACACGGAGGTGACGGAGGACATCGCCGACCTGGCACAGTACAATATCCGAAAGGTGCATGAGATCGCGGAGAGGATCGTGGACCTCTGCGCCGCGCCCCGCGGCTTTGAGGACATCCTGCAGCAGCTGTTTGCCGCCTACGGGCTGACCATGAGCTTTGAGCAGTATGTGCTGGTGGGCAGCACGGTGCGGTCCTATCTGGCGTGGCTGAAGGACACGGGGCGGCTGACGGCTGTCTTCGGAGACGGCCGGATGCGCTGGGCGCGGGTGTGAGCGCCAACGGAATACGAAAAAACAAGCGCCCGGCAGAAGCCGGGCGCTTGTTTTGCGGCGCGTGCCGCAGGGGGGAAGAAATTTGTGAGAGAGGGATGTGTCAGTTAGTTGTACTTCTCCAGGTACTTGCCGAACTCCTCCAGGCCGGCCTTCAGCACCTGGGGATCGCGGAAGGCGCCGTAGCCCACGCGGATGGTCTTGGGCATATCGAAGTAGTCGCCGGGGACCACCAGGATCTGCTCGGTGGCCATGGCGTCCTTGGCCAGGGTCTCGGAGTCCACGTCGTAATCATAGTCGATCAGGCAGGTGGTGCCCATGGCCTTGGCACGCAGGTGCAGGTGGGGCTGGGAGGCCACCCAGTCCTCCACGATCTTGCGGTTGGGCTCCAGAATGGAACGGGCGCGGGCCCACAGGGCCTGGTAATGCTCCAGCGCGATGGAGGCGATGATCTCGTCCCAGATGCCGCAGCAGATGGTGTTGTAGGAACGGCGGGTCTTCATGACCTCGTACATCTCGTGGTCGCGGCAGACGATCCAGCCGATACGGGTGCCGGCCATGGAGTACATCTTGGACATACTGCTGATGGAGATGGCCTTGTGGTAGCCGTAGTCCAGAATGGAGGGCATATAGTTCTCGTCCAGCCCGCGATAGACCTCGTCGCAGAGGATCCAGGCGTCGTGCTTGGCGGCGATGTCCACGACCTTACGCAGGCCCTCGTCGTACAGGGTCACGCCGATGGGGTTGTTGGGGTTGGTCAGGACGATCATCTTGGTGTTGGCGTCGCAGGCCTTGTCCAGGGCGTCGAAATCCAGCTGATAGTTATCCTCGGCCTTCAGCTGGACCACGCGGGTCTCGATGCCGCTGCCCTTGGGGATATCGTAGTGCTGCTGATAGGAGGGCTTGATCACCACGCAGTTGTCACCCGGCTCCAGCACGCTCATCAGCACCAGGTCATTGGCGCCGGTGCCGCCGTGGGTGATCATCACTTCCTCGGGCTTCACGTTGCCCTTGGGGTAAATGCCGGCCACCGCCGCCTTGATCCGGGGGGAGCCGGTGGCGTCGCCGTGGTGATAATGCAGGCTCATGGTACGCATTTCGTTCAGGAAAGCGTCCAGATCCTCGCCGGTCAGGTCAAACAGCTCGTCCATACGAAGGGCGCTGACGCAGCTGCTGCCCAGATTGATACGGGCGAGAGAGTCCATGGGATTCAGCCACTCTTCCACACCAAACCATGCCAGTTTCATTTTATTGTCCTCCTCATTTCGTCTGTTTTGTAGGGTAAGCGGATATATTCCGCGGGGTTACAGGTCGGCCTGCAAGCCCACGCCCTCGGCCAGTGCGCGGTCGATGGCTACCTTGGCGGCGGCCAGATCCAGAATGTACAGGCCGGTGGCGTCGAAGATGGTGGTCTGCGTGTCGCTGGTGCGGCCGGGGACCTTGCCGTCGATGAGGTCACCGATCTCGCCGGTGATGTCGTCGGCACTGATGACGCCCTGCTTGATGGGCAGCTCCATCTCGCCCACGCGGATGCACTGGGCGCGGTCGTCGGCGTAGAAGGCGGCGCCCTGGAAGATGGTGCTCTCGATCTCCTGCTTGGATTCCATGTCGGAGCCCAGGCAGCTCAGATGGGTGCCGGGCTTCAGCCACGCCTTCTGGATGATGGGCTTGCGGGAGGGCGTGACGGTGATGATGGCATCACTGTCGCCCACGGCGGCGGCCATATCCAGCGCCGGCAGGAACTCCACGCCGGAGGCGTCGATGCCGAAGTCATCGGAGAGCTGCTGGGCAATGTGGGCGGCGAACTGCACCGCGTTGTCGGGGAACATGGGGTCGGCAATGTAGACCTTATCGATGGCCGGACGCAGCAGCAGCGTGGCGGCGATCTGGAAGGGAGCCTGTTTGCCGGCACCCAGGATGAACAGGTGCCTGGCGTCCTTGCGGGCCAGCAGGTCCACGCCCAGCGCGCCGGCGGCGCCGGTACGCATACAGGTGACGTAGGAGGCGTCCATGACGCTGACGGGAATACCGGTGTTGGAGTCGTAGACCATCATAATGCCGTTGAAGGGCGGCAGGCCCTTTTCCCGGTTCTCGGGAAAGTTGTTCAGCATCTTCAGGCCGTGGAGCTGTACGCCCTTGATATAGCCGGAACGGATGTCCATGGCGGCGTGCTCGTCCACGAATTCATAGTTGACCAGCGGCCAGATCACGGACTTGCCCTGGGATTTCAGACGATAGACCTCGCGCACCTCCTGGATGACTTCCTTCATGGAGATGACCCGCTTGACCTGCTCGCGGTTCAAAATCAAAACGCTCATATACATCCCTGTCCTTTCGTTTTTTCGGGAGGGCGGAGAGGGCGCGCGCCGGCCGTGCTCCGCCTCAGTTTGATGTCATTGTAACCGGGAGATGTTGCGCCGCGCGTGGGAAAAGCGTTGAATTTCCGTTGTTGCTAAACATTTTAGCAAATTGTGCCGCGCTTTTCAACAAACGATTTGGTACATTTGCCGCCGGGGACACAGCGCCACTGGACAGACGGCCCGCCCTGGTGTACAATACGGCCATAACACAACACGGCTTTCAACAGGAGGGCGGGACGCTATGTACGCGGATATCATCATCAAAAACGGGCGCTGCATGACCATGTGCGGCGACGGCGGGGCCGATTGGGTGGCCGCGGCGGGGAAAATGATCTGCGCCGCAGGCCGCGGCGATGATTGGCAGAAGCTGGTGCGCCCCGGCACGCAGGTCATCGACGCCAGGGGCGGCACGGTGCTGCCGGGGTTTATCGACAACCACTTCCATGTGATGCAGACCGCTGTGAACATGATGAGCGTGGATCTGGGAGGTGCGCGGTCCCACCGGGAGCTGGGCGAGATGCTGGCCGCCGCCGAAAAGCGGGAGGGCGCGGTGCTGGGCTGCCAGGTGGAGGAGTCGCAGTTCGAGGAAAAGCGTTTTCCGGACCGGTATGTGCTGGACAAGTATTGCAGCGACAGTCCGGTGGTGCTGTTTTCCAAGGAGTACCACGTCAGCATGCTGAACACCCACGCCCTGCTGTATTACAAGGTGCCCTTCTCCCTGGAGGGCGTGGAGCTGGACGGCAGCGGCCTGCCTACGGGTATTTTCCGGCGGAACGCCAACTATGTGCTGCGCTCCAATGTGCTGCGGAGCCTGCCGGACGAGTTCCGCATGGAGGCCATCCATCTGGCCATGTCCCGGCTGCTGGAAAACGGCATCACCACCGTGGCGGCCATCGAGGGCGGCTGGCTGTTCGACGACCGGGACGCGGAGTTCATCTACGCCCACAGCGGCGAGTTCCCGGTGGATATGCCGCTGTTCTATCAGACCATGGACCTGGCGAAGGTCTGGAAGCTGGGGCTGCGCCGGGTGGGCGGCAATATTATGGTGGACGGCACCCTGTCCAGCCACAGCGCCGCCCTGTCGGCACCCTACGCGGACCGGCCGGACTACCGGGGACAGATCTTCCTGCCCCAGGATGGACTGGACGAGTTCGTGCAGCAGTGCTACCGGCAGGATATGCAGCTGGCGCTGTACAGCATCGGCGACCGGGCCATCGAGTCCGTGCTGCTGGCCCACGAGAGGGCCATCCGTCAGGGCGGAAGCACCGCCCTGCGCCACCGCATCGAGCACGCCATCATGGCCACGCCGGAGCAGATCGCCCGGGCGGCGGACATGAAGCTGATCTTCTCGGTGCAGCCGGCCTACGCCTACCTGTGGGGCGGCAAGGGCGGTATGTACGAGCGCCGGATGGGCGAGCGCTATCTGCGCTCCAACGACTTTGCCGCCATGTTCGCCGCCGGCGCGGTGGTGTGCGGCGGGTCGGACAGTGACGTGACGGAGCCGCGGCCCATGCTGGGCATCCACGCGGCGGTGAACCGCGCCGTGCCCCGGTGCGCCGTGTCCGTGGAGCAGGCCATCGAGATGTACACCGTCAACGGCGCTTACGCGCTGTTTGAGGACAAGCGCAAGGGAAAGCTGGCGCCGGGATACCTGGCGGATATCGTGGTGCTGGACCGCGACATCCGCGCCGCGCCCGCAGAGCAGCTGGAGCAGACCGACGTGACCGTGACCATCAAGTCCGGGTCGGTGCTGCACAGCCGGCAGTGAGGTGACGGCCATGCTTCAGATCAGACTGTTTGGCAAGCCGCAGGTCATCTGCGACGGCACGGACATCACCCCGGAGCTGGGCAACAAGGGATGCGCCCTGCTGTGTATCCTGTTCCTGCGGGGCGGGGACTACTACGCGCGGGAGAAGCTGGCGGCCTACCTCTGGCCGGACAGCGCCGCCAGCGCTGCCAAGTATAATCTGCGCTATACCCTGTGGAAGATCAAAAAGAGCACCGATATCGGCGAGGGTGGGCGGTCGCTCATCAAGCTGGACCGGGAGTACTGCTGCATCGACCGGGCATACGACTATATCTGCGATCTGCAGACCATCGACGAGATCGACCCGGAGACCCGGTCGGCGGACGAGCTGAAGCGGGCGTGTGACGCCTTCGGCGGCGAGCTGCTGGAGGGGTACTATTTCAACCACTGCGAGGACCTGAATGAGCTGATCCTCAGCCAGCGCATCTATTATGAGAAGCGGAAGAACCGGCTGCTGATGAAGGCGGCGGAGCTGTATGAGCAGCGGGATATGCTGCCGGAGGCCGTGGGCATTCTGGAACGGGTCATGGAATACGAGCCCTACAACGAGCAGTTGGCCCTGCGGCTGATGACGCTGTATGAGCGCGGCGGCGACCGCAGCCGTGCTATCCGGTTTTTCAACGAGTTCCGCAACCGGCTGGCCTCCAACCTGGAGATCTATCCCGGCAGCGCCATCACGCAGAAATACGCGGAGCTGAAGGCCGCGCCCGCCGCGCCGGAGGAGCCTGCGGCGGCGCGGACCGATGCGCCGGGCCTGCACGTGCGGACCTACTGCCTCCGGGCGGTGCCCTGCTTCTGGATGGCGGACGCAGTGGGAAAGCTGCTGGACGTCGTCGGGAACGACGTGCGGCCGGACGACCGGACGCTGCTGCGGGTGCTGGGGGCTATACAGCCCGCTGCGGCGGTGTGTGCCGGCGCGGAGGGTGAGGTCACGGCCGCACCGGCGGCAGTGGCCCAGGCGTTTATCCGGTGGCTCACCGGTCTGGCGGCGCGGCAGCCGCTGGCGGTGCACATCCGCCGCGCCGGGGAGATGGATGACGTCAGCCGCGGTGTGCTGGAGTATCTGCTGGCGGAGCGCCCTGCCGGGTTGACGCTGCTGACAGAGGACGGCGGCGCTCTGGGCGATATGTCCAGCGGAAAATGACGGCGGAAAGTGCCGGGTATTTGCTTGAACACCGGGCACATCCGAACTTTAAAGCGCGAAAGCGCGTAGCGGAGTGTTTATTCCCGGCAAATATTTTTGGTGGATATGACGGTTGACGGTGACTTGTTGTTGTTGTGATATCTTACAGAAAACTTCGGGAAAGGAGAACGCCACACATGATGAAGCAGCTGTACAAGGCATACGCATTTAGCTTTTACTTTACCTATGCGGATGAAGTAAGAGTGATTTGTGGTGCCCGGAAATGCTGCTGATGAAATGAGGATGTTCTCCCACGGAGACGCACTGACATCAAAGCCGCCCTATGGATCGCAGATCCACAGGGCGGCTTTTTTGCAGCCAAATTTTCAAAAACACCCATCAGGAGGAACCACACCATGAAAAAGAACATCACACGGCGGCTGACGACCGCCCTGCTGGCCGCCGTCATGTGCGTGAGCATGGCCGCCTGCGGCAGCAAGACCGACGACACCAAGACGGACGGCACCGGTGCTGCAGGCGGCCTATAACGCCACCGCAGAGATCCCCATTCTGGGTACCTCTGTTACCGAGTACGGCGTGGCGCTGGATCACCTGAGCCTGACGCTGCGGGACGGGGATTTCGTCACCGTCATCGGCGGCAACGGCGCCGGAAAGAGCACCATGCAGAACGCCATCTGCGGCACCTGGCAGCCCGACGAGGGCAGCATCGAGCTGGACGGCGTCAACGTTTCCTCTCTGCCGGAGTACAAGCGCGCCCGCTACCTGGGCCGCGTATACCAGGACCCCATGATGGGTACCTCCGCCGGCATGGAGATCGAGGAGAACCTGGCTCTGGCGGAGCGCCGCGGCCGGCATCACACCCTGCGTCCCGGCATCCGCCGCGGCGAGCGCGAGGACTATCGCCGCCGGCTGCGGGAGCTGGGTCTGGGTCTGGAGGACCGCCTGACCACCAAGGTGGGCACCCTCTCCGGCGGACAGCGGCAGGCGCTGACGCTGCTGATGGCCACCTTGCAGAAGCCCAAGCTGCTGCTGCTGGACGAGCATACCGCGGCGCTGGATCCCCAGACGGCCCAGCGGGTCATGGACATCACCGACCGCCTGGTCCGGGAGAACCACCTGACCACGCTGATGATCACCCACAATATGCGCGACGCTATCCACTACGGCAACCGCCTGCTGATGCTGCACAACGGGCGGATCGTGCTGGATATCTCCGGCGAGAAGAAGGCCCGGCTGACGGTGCCGGACCTGCTGGCGCTGTTCAGCAAGGTCAGCGGCCAGGAATACGACAACGACCGCGCTCTGCTGGCGTAAACGCGAAGCCGGGGACTGCCCGTGAGGACAGTCCCCGGCTCTCTGCCCTTGACGGGCTGTGCGGCGGATGGTATGATGGTATGCGGAAGCGCCGGGGCCGTTCCGGCGCAGGGGAGGACGCCATGAAGAAGATAGACAACTGCGAGAATTCCACCGTGCTGGTGGCGCTGCTGCTGGCGGGCATCCTGCTGGTCATGGGCGCCTACCGGCTGTTCTCCTGGCTGTGCAGCCGGGGGCTGACGGACACGCTGACCTGGGTGCTGGGCGCGGCGGCGCTGGTGCTGGCGGCGCTGGGCCTGCTGCTGGCGAGCCGCAGCTTCCGGCGGCTGAAGGAGCTGCATCTGTAAGAGAACACCCCTGACCGGCAGGTCAGGGGTGTTCTTTCTTTACAGCTCCAGGGGCGCCGGCACGGCGTCCGCCGGGATGGGGCAGGTGTACCCGGCCGCCGTCCGCTGCCGGAACTCGGCCTTGGCGGCCTCCAGCAGCGCGGGATGCTCCAGCAGATCGATGGCGGCGGCGCACAGCACCTTGCCGGCGTGCACAGTGGCCTTATGGGCCATGGGCGTCTTGTTGCAGGACACCACCTGCCAGCTGTGGCAGGGGACGTGGTTGGGCCACACCGCCACATGGATCTGTGCCGTGGGGCACTGATAGCTGACATCGCCCACGTCGGTGGAGCCGGCGTTGAAGGCGGGACCCTGATACAGCGGCATCAGGAAGTCGTTGAAGTGGCCGGTCTGCATGGCCTTCACCTTTTCGGCGAAGGCGGGATCGTTCTCCGCGCCCACGCCGCCGGGGACGTCACGCCCCTCGTAGGTGGCGGATAGTGCCTCCATGAAAGCGTGCTCCTCCGCCGTGCAGGGCGGTACGCCCAGCTGGGAGAAGTTGTCGTACAGCACCTTCTCCAGCGCGTGGTTGCACACGGTGTCAGACAGGCCGTCCACGAAGCGGCGCTCGATGGTGGTGCCCGTCATCAGCGCCGCGCCCTGCGCGATCTTGTCCACCCGCTGGTGCAGGGCCATGCAGTCCTTGACGAAGTTGGAACGGATCATGTACAGGACGCTGGCCTGGTGCTGCACCACGTTGGGGCTTACGCCGCCTGCGTCCAGAATGGAGTAGTGCACCCGGGCGTCGCGGGGCATATGCTCCCGCAGGAACTGCACGCCCACATTCATCAGCTCTACCGCGTCCAGCGCGCTGCGGCCCCGCTCCGGCGCGGTGGATGCCTGGGACGCCAGCCCGTGGAACGTGTAGATCATCTGGATGCAGGAGTTGGTGGAGCCGGTAGTCACCTCGCTGCTGTCGCCGGGGTGCCACGTCAGCGCCGCGTCAAGGCCGTACCACAGGCCCTCCCGAGCCATATAGGCCTTGGACGCCACGCCCTCCTCGCCGGGGCAGCCGTACAGGATGACGGTGCCGCTTTTTCCGGTCTGGGTCAGATAGTGCTTCAGACCGATGGCGGCGGCCATGGCCCCCGCGCCCAGCAGATTGTGGCCGCAGCCGTGGCCGCTGCCGCCCTTCACCAGCTCGTGGTACGCGGTGCTGCCCGCCGCCTGCGAAAGGCCGGACAGCGCATCGTACTCCGCCAGCAGGCCAATGACCGGCCCACCGCTGCCGAAGGAGGCGGAGAAGGCGGTGGGGATGCCGCATATGCCTTCCTCCACCTGAAAGCCCTCAGCCTTCAGCACCTTGACGAACAGGGCGGCGGACTTTACCTCCTGCATGGACAGCTCAGCATAGTCCCAGATGGCGTCCGCCACCTCTGCCACCAGTTCCTTCTTCTCGTCAATGGCGGCCAGCGCCGCCTTTTTTGCATCGTTCATTGTCTGCTCCTTTTTCACAGCACCTTCTTCAGGAAATCCTGAAGGCGAGGGCTCTGGGGGTGATCGAAAACATCGGCGGGGGTGCCCTGTTCGGCGATCTTGCCGGCGTCCATGAACAGCACGCGGCTGCCCACCTCTTTGGCGAAGCCCATCTCGTGGGTGACCACCACCATGGTCATGCCGGACTGGGCCAGCTCCTGCATGACCTCCAGCACCTCGCCCACCATCTCCGGGTCCAGGGCGCTGGTGGGCTCGTCGAACAGCATGACCTCCGGCTCCATGGCCAGCGCCCGGACGATGGCCACACGCTGCTTCTGTCCGCCGGACAGCTGGGCGGGGTAGTCGTTGGCTCTGTCCGCCAGGCCCACGCGCTGGAGCAGCGCCATGGCCTTCTGCTCGGCCTCCGACTTGGGGACTTTTTTGATCTTGATGGGCGCCATGGTCAGATTCTCCAGCACGGTTTTGTTGGGGAACAGATTGAAGTGCTGGAACACCATGCCCATTTTCTGCCGATGGAGGGGGAGGTCCACCTTCTTGCCGGTGATGTCCACCCCGTCGAAGATGATGGAGCCGGAGGTGGGCGTTTCCAGCAGATTCAGGCTCCGCAGGAATGTGCTCTTGCCGCCGCCGGAGGGCCCGATCACCGCGATGACGTCGCCCTTGTACACGTCCACCGTGACGCCGTCCAGCGCCTTGACGTCGCCGCCGTTGTAGTATTTCTTCAGGTCCTTGACCTGGATAAGTGTCTGTGCCATCAGATATGCACCTCCCGCTGCTGCTTCCGCTTGCGCCCATAGCCGTTGTTCCGGTCGGCCTTCTTCATTTTTCTTTCAAAGTGGCCGAACACCTTGCTGAGCACGAACGTCATAATGAAGTAGATGACGCCCACGATCACCAGCGGCTCGATGGGCAGGTATGTGGCGCCCTTGACCACCAGGTACTGGGTCATCAGGTCGCCGATGAAGAACGTGGAGCCCAGGGACGTGTCCTTGATGATCATGATAAACTCGTTGCCCAGGGCGGGCAGGATGTTCTTCACTGCCTGGGGCACCACCACGAACCACATGGCCTTGCTCTCGCTGAAGCCAAGGCTCAGCGCCGCCTCCTTCTGCCCCGGATCCACCGCCTGGATGCCGGAACGGATGACCTCGGACACGTAGGCCGCGCTGTTGCAGATCAGGGCGATGGCGATGCAGAGGAACTTCTGCTTGTTCAACGCCGGGATCAGCATGGGCAGGCCGAAATAGAAGAAATACAGCTGCAGCAGCATAGGCGTGCCGCGGATGATCTCGATGTAGATGGTGGATAGCCACCGCAGCGGCGGTATCTTCGACATCTTCATCAGTGCCAGCACAGAGGCGAACACCGCGCCGAAGGCCACGGTGATGGCGGCCAGCGCCAGCGTGTACGACACGCCGTCGATGAGGAATTTGTCCCAGTATTTCAGGAACAGGGCCGCCAGCTTTTCAAAGTCAATGAATTTCATGGTGATTTCCTCTTACTGTGTATACGGCGGCGGGTACGGCTTTCGTACCCGCCGCCGCGGTGTATATCCGTGTCAGTTCAGTGTCAGCTCCTGTGCGTTCTCGCTCTTGCCCAGCTCTACGGCGTCCTTGTACCAGCCGTCGTAGAGGTTGGCCTCCTTGGCCTGTGCCAGAATGGCGTTCACCGCGTCCAGCAGCTCCGTCTCACCCTTCTGCATCATGATAACGTTGGCGGAATACTCGGCCTTCACGTCGAATTCCCAGGTGCAGATGACCAGATCGGGGTTGGCGTCCACGATCATCTCCGCGTTGCCGTAGGCCACGGCCAGCGCCTCGATGTTGCCGCTCTTGAGCTCCATGACGCCCACGGTGATGTCGCCGATGGAGATGGGATTGGCACCCGTCAGCTGCTCAGTCACCAGCTGCATCTGCAGGGAGGCGTTCTGCGCGCCCACGTCCTGACCGGCCAGATCCTCGGGGGAGGTGTACTTATCCGCGTTCTCCTTTTTGATGAGCAGGGCCTGTCTCGTCTCGTTTTCACCGGCGTAGTAGTAATCGCTGAGCTCATAGTTCTGGGCTCTGTCCTCCGTCCAGGAGTAGCCGGAGATGCTCATGGGAACGGAGCCGGTGTACACGGCGGTCTGGCTGGCGTCGAAGCCCATAGGCTCGATGACCAGCTCCACGCCCAGGTTCTCGGCAATGTACTTGGCCAGCGTGATGTCAAAGCCCACATACTGGTCCTGACCGGTTTTGGAGGAGTCCACAAACTCCATGGGGGAGAAGTCGGGGCTGAGGGTCACGGTCAGCACGCCGTCGGCCTTGATCTTTTCCAGCGCGTTGGTCGGCTCTGCTGTGGTGGTGTCATCGGTCTTGTCCTCGGCTGTCGTATCGGCCTTGCTGCCGCAGGCCGCCAGAGAAAGCGCCATCATCAGCGCCAGAAGCAAAGAAACAAACTTTTTCATGGTCGTATATCCTTCCGTATATGGTGAATATTTATTCATGTATAAAATGTATGTGGTCGGGAGAGCTCATGCCGCGTGGTGCAGGCGGTGCGCCTGTCGTCGTCGCAGCAGTGCCATCGTGCAAACTCCTTTGATGTGGTGATTTTTCATGGGTCGTACCGCCTTTCCGGTGTGCGTTTTCCGGGGATGGGCTTGCCGCCGTCCGGTGCATCTCTCTCGTTGATGTTGCATAATTTACCACCACAGTCCGGGAATGTCAAGGAAAATTTGAATATTTATCCACAAAATATGTGATTTTAGTGAATATACTTACAGCATCGGATAAAGCGGCGGGTCATTTGCATCAAAATGACGGGATCCGCCAGCAAAAAAAGAGCACCGCCTTTAGGCCGCCTGGCATAAGAAAACATACGCCGCAAAAGGCGCGTTTCGCGCAGCCCCATCGTTGCGCCGCCTTGACAGACATCCAGTATGCCTGCGGCGGTGCGCCTCGGCTCTGCACAAAACGCGCTCTTTTTCGGTGCGAAGCAGTTTTGCCAAAGTAAATTCGAGCTGAAATTGGCTGCAAAAACGCCCGCATGCTGACGCATGTGGGCGTTTTTCGGTCGATTTCAGCCGGATAGACACAGGCAAAACCGTGTGTTTTCTTGTGTCAGGCGGCCTTTCGGCGGTGCTCTCTCGTGTCGTGTATGTGAATTACTCCTCCGTCTCGATCAGGCCGTAGCCGCCGTTGTTGCGGTGGTACACCACGCACACGGCGTTCGTCTCGATATTGCGGAACACATAGAAGGAGTGCCCCAGCAGGTTCATCTGCAGAACGGCCTCGTCGGTAGTCATGGGCTTGACAGAGAAGCGCTTGGTGCGGATGATGTCGAAGTCGTTGTCCTCCACCACGTCGAATTCGGCGGGCACGGTGGACACCAGCGCGTCGGGCCGCAGGTTCTTGGCCAGGCGGGTCTTGTTCTTGCGGATGCGGCGGTCGATGAAGCTGACGGCCTCGTCGATGGCGCTGCGCATATCGCCGTCGGGATCCTCAGTCTGGGCGCGGAACAGCGTGCCGTTGGCGGCGCGGATGGTCAGCTCCACCACACAGCGGTTTTTCTTCTCCACAGCAAAGGTCACAAAGGCGTCTGCCTCCTCCGGAAAATACTTGTCCAGCTTACTGATCTTTTTCTCGGCGTATTCCTTGATGGAGTCGTTGAGAGAGATCTTCTTGCAGGCGAATGTGAACTTCATAGTGTTTGCTCCTTTCCGTAACGGATAACGGTGCAAGGGTCAGGGAGTGGTTTCCCCTTATCCTTGACTAATTATAGCAAATATGTCTTGCGTTGAAAAGAGGGTTTGGAAGAATTTGTGAAATGTTCACAAAAAATTCGCGGAACGGTCAAATTCGACAGCCTTCGACTTTTTCCGCCAAAATGCGGCAAAAGCTCCTATTTACAAGCGCTTCGCCCCGGTGTACTATACGGTTCGGAGGCTTTCCAATATCCCACCCGCTTGCGCCGTCCCTTCCGGGGGCGGCGTCTTTTTGCCTATGGCCCCGCCGTCCTTGTATTTCCGCGCCGGGTGTGCTATACTGTCCACGATATTTTAACTTCGCCCCCGCCGGGGGCAGGGAGGTCCACTTGGAAAGAACACAGGTACAGATCCCCGCCGCGCAGCTGGACCGCCAGCGGGATTTTGAAGCAAAGCTGAAGGAGATGCACGCCGCCCGGCCCCTCCGCGCGCTGGTGGATACCTTCGGCTGCCAGCAGAACGTGGCCGACAGCCAGCACATTATGGGTATGCTCCGGGCCATGGGGTGCTCGTTCACCGACGATCCGGCCCAGGCGGACGTGGTGGTGCTGAACACCTGCGCCATCCGCGACCACGCGGAGAAGCGGGTGTACGGCAATCTGGGTGCGCTGACCCACACGAAGAAGGCCAACCCGGCGCAGGTGATCTGCCTGTGCGGCTGCATGGCGCAGCGGCCGGAGGTGGCCGAGAAGGTCCGCCAGTCCTACCGCCATGTGGATCTGGTGTTCGGCCCGCAGGCCCTGTGGAAGTTCCCCGAGCTGCTGTATCAGGTCTATACCCAGCGGCGCAGGGTGTTCTCCGTGGAGGATGAGCACGGCGCCATTGCCGAGGGTATGCCGGTGGTCCGCGAGGGCCGCACCCGCGCGTGGGTGTCCATCATGTACGGCTGCAACAACTTCTGCTCCTACTGCATCGTGCCCTACGTCCGCGGCCGGGAACGCAGCCGCGACCCGGAGAGGATCATCGACGAGGTGCGGGAGCTGGTGGCCGACGGCTTCCGGGAGATCACCCTGCTGGGGCAGAACGTCAACTCCTACGGCAAGGATCTGGGCGCCGGCTATGACTTCGCCGATCTGCTGACCGACCTGGACAAGATCGACGGCGACTACCTCATCCGCTTCATGTCCTCCCAGCCCAAGGACGCCAGCCACAAGCTGTTCGACGTGATGGCCGCCAGCCGCCATGTGGCCAAGCAGCTGCACCTGCCGGTGCAGTCCGGCTGCGACCGGGTGCTCCGCGCCATGAACCGCCCCTACGATGTGGCCAAATACCTGGACCTGATCACCTACGCCCGCAGGGTCATGCCCGACCTGGTGCTGACCAGCGACGTGATCATCGGCTTCCCCGGTGAGACGGAGAGCGAGGCCATGGAGACGGTGGCCCTGGTGGAGAAGGTCCGCTTCGACGCCCTGTTTACGTTTATCTTCTCCCCCCGCCCCGGTACCCCGGCGGCGAAGATGGAGGACCCCGTCCCCCGTGAGGAGAAGCAGCGGTGGTTTGACCGGCTCTGTGCCGTGCAGAACGGCATCTCCGAGGAGCTGCACCGCCAGTATGTGGGGCAGACGCTGCGCTGTCTGGTGGACGGCGAGAGCGACGACGCCCGCTGGCCCCTGACGGCCCGTACCGCCGGCGGCCGCCTGGTCCACTGCACCGGCGACCGGGCTGATCTGGGCGAATACCGGGAAGTAAAGATCACCGACAGCAATACCTGGGCGCTGTTCGGCACGATCGAATAGAGCAAAAAAAGAAACCGCCGCAGGCGGTTTCTTTTTTTGTCAATCGCTGTCCAGCTTAAGGACGGCCATGAACGCCTCCGTGGGTACCTGCACGGTGCCCAGATTGCGCATCTTCTTCTTGCCCTCTTTCTGCTTCTCCAGCAGCTTCTTCTTGCGGGTGATGTCGCCGCCGTAGCACTTGGCCAGCACGTCCTTCCGCATGGCCTTGACGGTCTCACGGGCGATGATGCGGCCGCCGATGGCCGCCTGGATGGGCACCTCGAACAGCTGGCGGGGTATGTTCTCCTTCAGCTTTTCACACAGGCGGCGGGCGCGGGGATAGGCCTTGTCACGGTGGGCGATGAAGCTCAGGGCGTCCACGCCGTCGCCGTTGAGCAGCAGGTCTACCTTCACCAGGTCGCTGGTGCGGTAGCCGGACAGCTCATAGTCCAGACTGGCGTAGCCCTTGGTGTTGGCTTTCAGGGTGTCGAAAAAGTCGTAGATGATCTCGTTCAGCGGCATCTGGTAGTGCAGCTCCACCAGGTGGGTGTCCAGATACTGCATATCCTTGAACTCGCCCCGGCGCTCCTGGCACATGGGCATGATGTTGCCCACATAGTCCTGGGGACTGATGATGGACACCTTGACATACGGCTCCTCGGCGTGCTCGATGGTGCCGGGGTCGGGGTAGTTGTGGGGGTTGTCCACCTTCACCATGGTGCCATCGGATTTGTAGACGTGGTAGATGACGCTGGGCAGCGTGGTCACCAGGTCCAGGTTGAACTCCCGCTCCAGACGCTCCTGGATGATCTCCATGTGGAGCATACCCAAAAAGCCGCACCGGAAGCCGAAACCCAGGGCTACGGAGCTCTCCGGCTCGAAGGTCAGGCTGGCGTCGTTCAGCTGCAGCTTTTCCAGCGCGTCCCGCAGATCCGGGTACTTGCTGCCATCCTCGGTGTAGATGCCGCAGTATACCATGGACTGCGCCGGGCGGTAGCCGGGCAGCGGCTCCGCAGCGGGGTTCACCGCGTCGGTGACGGTATCGCCCACCTGGGTGTCCTTCACGTTTTTGATGCTGGCGGTGAAATAGCCCACCTCGCCGGCCTGTAAGGCGTCCGTCGGCTCGTTGCCGATGGGCTTGAGGTAGCCGCACTCCAGAATGGTGTACTCCGCGCCGGTGGCCATCATGCGGATGGTCTGCCCCTTCCGCATAGTGCCCTGCTTAATACGGAAATACACCACCACGCCCACGTAGGGGTCGTACTGGCTGTCGAACACCAGCGCCTGCAGGGGCGCCTTGGGGTCGCCCTTGGGCGCGGGCACGTTCTGTACCACGTCCTCCAGCACGGCCTCGATGTTGGTGCCCAGCTTGGCGGAGATCTCCGGGGCCTCCAGTGCCGGCAGGCCGATGATGTCCTCCACCTCCTGCTTGGCCTTCAGGGGATCGGCGGCGGGCAGGTCGATCTTGTTGAACACCGGCAGGATCTCCAGGTCGTGGTCCATGGCCAGATAGGTGTTGGCCAGGGTCTGCGCCTCCACGCCCTGGGTGGCGTCCACCACCAGCAGCGCGCCCTCGCAGGCGGCCAGAGACCGGCTGACCTCGTAGTTGAAGTCCACGTGGCCCGGCGTGTCGATCAGGTTCAGGGCGTAGGTCTCCCCGTCATTGGCGGTATAGAAAATACGCACGGCTCTGGATTTAATGGTGATGCCGCGCTCGCGTTCCAGGTCCATATTGTCCAGCAGCTGGTTCTCCATCTCGCGCTCCGGAACGGCGTGGCACTTCTCCAGCAGCCGGTCCGCCAGCGTGGATTTACCGTGGTCAATGTGGGCGATGATGGAGAAATTGCGGATATGGGATTGGTCAAACATACAGAAAACCTCCTTAGGGTAAATCCACGCTGACCGCGCGGATAGCGCGCACAAGCGTTTTGCGGAGCAAAACCTTGCCGCAGGCGGAATTCATTTCCGCCGAGGATGTGAAATCAAAAGAAGGGACCCCGGCTTGCCGTCAGGCAAGTTGGGGAAGGGATTTACCGTGGTCGATGTGGGCGATGATGGAGAAATTGCGGATATGAGATTGGTCAAACATACAGAAAACCTCCTTAGGGTAAATCCACGCTGACCGCGCGGATAGCGCGCACAAGCGTTTTGCGGAGCAAAACCTTGCCGCAGGCGGAATTCATTTCCGCCGAGGATGTNTTGGTCAAACATACAGAAAACCTCCTTAGGGTAAATCCACGCTGACCGCGCGGATAGCGCGCACAAGCGTTTTGCGGAGCAAAACCTTGCCGCAGGCGGAATTCATTTCCGCCGAGGATGTCAAATGAAAAGAGGGGACCCCGGCTTGCCGTCAGGCAAGTTGGGGAAGGGATTTACCGTGGTCGATGTGGGCGATGATGGAGAAATTGCGGATATGGGATTGGTCAAACATACAGAAAACCTCCTTACTTCCCTGCCCGTTCGTCCACGTTGTGGATGACCTGGGCGGCGCTCTGCCCGATGCCGGGCAGGGTGGTCAGCGCGTCGGAGTTCAGGTGGGGCAGTGCCTCCGTCTCCGTCAGTGCCCGCATATAGGCTCCGCGGCTCCGCAGCAGCGCCGCGTCCACTGCGCCGGCATCGAAGTCCACCGCCTCTGTGGCGAACAGATCCTCATTGCCGCCGCTTTGCCGGTACAGCCGCCGCAGCAGATCGTACAGCGTGGCGCCGAGGCAGTCTCCGGCGGCGGTGATGGCCTCCCGGCTGTTGGTGCGGCTCAGCAGGTCGAACAGCAGCCCTGTGGTGTTCACCGCCAGCTTCTTCTGCAGCGTGGCCATGATGCTCCCCCGCAGGGAGCCCTTCTCCGTGCTGCCGTCGTACAGCGTTTCCGAGTCGATCATCGCGCCGTCCCGGTTGGCGGTGCGGCCCAGCAGAAAGTCCGCCGACACCCGGTAAAAGTCACACACCTTACACACGAAGGCCAGACCCGGCTCCCGTATGCCGTTTTCATAGTGACTCAGCAGCGCCTGACTGATTCCCAGCGCCGCCGCCGCCTTCCGCTGGCTGATGCCCTTCTCCTGCCGCAGCAGGCTCAGTGTTCTGGAAAAATCCGTTGCCATGTTTCTCTCCCACCCTATCTTGTCTTGGCTCCGGGGCATATCCCACCCGGAAATAAAATACAGCTTGTAAAGTATATCTTATTTTATACAGCTTGTAAATGCTTTTTTGCGCTTAGCCGTAGAAATATTTGCACCTGCCCGCCCGAAGTGCTACAATAGCAAAAAAACACCGGAGGTGCACGATGGAAGAACTCATGCTGTATGTCCGCTACCAGGCCAAGCCCGGCTGCCGGGAGAAATTTGTCCGCCAGCTGGTGGAGGAGGGCATCCTGACCCTTATTCGCCAGGAGGACGGCTGCCTGGCCTATGATTACTACTTCTCTGCCCAGGACGAGAACGAGCTGCTGCTTATCGAGCGCTGGCAGAGCGCCGAACACCAGCGCGTCCATATGCAGCAGCCCCACATGGCCCGCCTGAAGGCCATCAAGGAGCAGAACGTGGACAGCACGACCCTGGGCAAGGTCCGTCTGGAGGCGTGAGCCATGCTGTTTGACACCCACGCCCACTACGACGATGAGGCCTTCGACCCGGACCGCGAGCTGCTGCTGGAGAGCCTGCCGCAGCGCGGTGTCGCCCTGGTGCTGAACCCCGGCTGCGATCTGGACAGCTCCCGCAAGGCGGTGTCCTACGCCGCTGCCTACCCCCATGTCTACGCCGCCGTGGGCATCCACCCGGAGAACTGCGCCGGCTTTGTCCCGGCGGATATCGATGTGCTGCGTGAATTGGCCCGGCAGCCCAAGGTGGCGGCCATCGGTGAGATCGGTCTGGACTACTACTGGGCTGAGAACCCGCCCCGGAAGCTCCAGCAGCAGGTGCTGCGCGCCCAGCTGGCGCTGGCCCGCGCGCTGCGCCTACCGGTCATTTTCCACGATCGCGAGGCCCACGGGGACTCGCTGGCCATCGTTCGGGAGTTCCCCGATGTTACCGGCGTGTTCCACTGC
Source organism: Vescimonas sanitatis (assembly GCF_049060325.1). Taxonomy (NCBI): domain Bacteria; kingdom Bacillati; phylum Bacillota; class Clostridia; order Eubacteriales; family Oscillospiraceae; genus Vescimonas; species Vescimonas sanitatis. The sequence goes on from NZ_JBMGPW010000004.1 coordinate 200,056, forward strand.
TTCTCCGGCAGCCCGGAGATGGCGCGGGAGCTGCTGGACCTGGGCTGGTACCTGGGCTTCGACGGCCCTGTGACCTACAAAAACGCCCGCCGCGCTCCGGAGGTGGCCGCCGTCACGCCCCTGGACCGTATGCTCATCGAGACGGATAGCCCCTACATGACCCCGGTGCCCCATCGGGGCGAGCGCAACGACTCCGCCTATGTCCGCCTGGTGGCGGAGAAGCTGGCGGAGTGGAAGGGCGTTCCCGCGGAGCAGCTGGCCCGCGCCACACTGGAAAACGGCAAGCGTCTGTTCCGCATATCCGAATAAAGAGAGCGCCTGACCCAGCGGGTCAGGCGCTCTGTTCTGTGCCTTAGTTTCCCTTTTTGTCGATGGCAGAGATGGCCAGGGAGCAGACGATACCCACCGCCGCCAGGCCGATGATCAGGAGAAACGTGCTGTTATAGGACCCGCCGGCGTCATACAGCGCACCGGAGACGGTGCTGCCGAAGCTGGCGAAGATCAGGTTCGTGTTGATCAGGGGGAAATTCACCGGATAGTGGCCGGGACCGAAATAGGCGCGGCAGAAGGCGGAGTTGGTGGGCGTGACGCCGGAATAGGCCAGACCGCCCAGTACAAAGCCCAGGATGACCACCGCTACGCTGCCTCTGGACATGGCCAGCAGCAGCACCGCAGAGGTCAGGATGAACAGGCCGTTCACCAGCTGCATGGACAGGCTGCGGCCGTACTTGTCGTACATCCCGCCGAAGAGCACGCGGCCCACGGCGTTGCAGATGGAGATCAGGCCCACGATGGTGGCCACGGAGGCCGCCGTCTGGTCGGCGCTGGCCTGCCACACCACGCCGCTGGCCTGAGAGATCAGGGCCAGTCCGGCAGCGCTGACCGCGATGGCCCAGACGTAGTACAGCCAGAAAGTGGTTTTTTTCAGCATTTGGCCGGGAGTGACATCCGCGGCAGCGGGACGGGACACGGTCTTGCCGCCCTTGACCGCCGGGGCGGTAAAGTCCGCACCGGGTGCTACGAAAAAGAAGGAGCACACCGCCAGCACCGCAAAGCATACGATGCCCAGCACCAGAAAGCTGGTGCGCCAGCCGCCGACGCCGGCAGGTGTCCAGGCCTGGTACAGCTTGCCGATCAGAAAGCTGCCGCCGCCGAAGCCCATCAGCAGCACGCCGGAGATCAGGCCGGGCCGATCCGGGAACCAGCGGACCATGGTGCTCATCACGGCGTTGTAGCTCAGGCCGGAGCCGAGGCCGCACAGCACGCCGAAGCCCAGATACAGCGTCAGCGGCGACTGGCAGCGGCTGGCGATGAAAAAGCCGGCCAGAAACAGGACTGCGCCCAGGCGCACGGCGTTTTTGGCGCTGAGCCTTCCGGCCAGCAGGCCGCACAGCAGGGAGCCGATACAGAACAGGATCATCACCAGGGTGAACGTCAGGCTCAGCTGGGCCTTTGTCCAGCCGGTGAACTCTGCGCCGATGGGGGTGGACAGCACGCTCCAGGCGTACACGAGACCTGCGAACAGCAGGACGATGACGCCCACAATGGCGTAGACCCAGCGGTTGAGCTGCTTCATAGGGAATACCTCCATATGTGAAAAATCTTTCAGTCACCTTACAGTTTATCGAATGGTTCGACAAAATGCAAGTGGGAGTTTCCGATAGGGAAAAGTATTTTTGATAGGCGCCGCCGGACTGTTCACAAAAATTTTCCACTTTGCGCCGCTTTTTGCATGGAAACTTTACACAGGACATGATAATATATAGTGTAACACGACCGAAGGGCGGGATGGCTTTGGACCTGAATAAGAAAAATATCAAGCGGATCATGCTGCTGATCGCCTTTGCGGCACTGCTGTACTGGGGACTGAACAACCTGAAGTGGATCAGCGGTGTGCTGGGCAGTCTGCTGGACCTGCTCTCACCGCTGCTGATCGGCATCTGCATCGCGTTTGTGCTGAACCTGATGATGGTGGCGCTGGAGCGCCTGTGGGACCGCGGCCTGATCAAATGGAACAGTCCGTGGAACGCCAAGCTGAAGCGGCCTGTCTGCCTGACGCTGACGCTGCTGCTGTTCCTGGGTATCATTTTTGCTATCTTCTTCATCCTTATCCCCCGTCTGGAGGAGGCCGGCACTACTATGGTAGCCAATATCCCCACCTATGTGAACCAGATCCAGGTCTGGTGGACAAATCTCAGCGACTTCGCTGCCGAGCACGGCGTGACGCTGCCGGAGCTGTCCCTCAGCGCCGACCAGGTCAAGGATACCATCACCGGTTTCCTACAGGAGAAGGGCGACAGCGTGGTAAATACCACCCTGAACATCACTACGTCCATTCTGTCCGCACTGGTGAACTTCCTGCTGGCGCTGGTGTTCTCCCTGTATCTGCTGGCCCAGAAGGAGACGCTTCTGGCACAGTCCCGCCGCCTGCTGCGGCGGATCCTGCCCCAGAAGGCCGCCGACCGTCTTATGCGCCTGCTGAGCCTGACCAACAACGCCTTTTCCAGCTTCGTCACCGGACAGGTGACCGAGGCGTTTATCCTGGGCACGCTGTGCTGTATCGGTATGCTGATCCTGCGCCTGCCCTACGCGCTGCCGGTATCGGTCATCATCGCGTCCCTGTCGCTGATCCCCATTTTCGGCGCGTGGATCGGCGCGGCCACCGGCGCGTTCCTCATCGTGTTCCAAAGTCCCATCAAGGCGCTGACCTTCCTGATCTTCCTGCTGATATTGCAGCAGGTGGAGGGCAACCTGATCTACCCCAAGGTGGTGGGCAAGTCTGTGGGTCTGCCGGGACTGTGGGTGCTGGCGGCGGTGACCATCGGCGGCGGCGCCTTCGGCGTGCTGGGTATGCTGCTGGGCGTACCGGTGTGCTCGGTGGTCTATGTGCTGGTGCAGGATTACATCCGTTCCGGCAAGCCTGCCAGGACAGATGGCGTACCTCCGACGCAGTCATAACACATTATATATAAATAAAAAAGGGCGTCCCGCCGCGGCGGGACGCCCTTTTTTCCGTTGTTCACAAATAATTAAAACCCCGGCTATTGACAACGGTTCCCGCCGGTGGTACACTGCGTTTAGCACTCAAAGATAACGAGTGCTAAACGGAGAATGGACTTATGGAACTGACCCAACGAAAAAAGCAAATACTGAAGATCGTGGTGGACAGCTACATCAACACCGCTGAACCGGTGGGCTCCAAGGCCATCGTGGCGCTGATGCCGGAAAAGGTCAGCTCCGCCACTGTGCGGAACGAGCTGGCCGACCTGACGGACATGGGCTATCTGGAGCAGCCCCATACCTCGGCGGGGCGCATTCCATCGGCCAGGGGCTACCGGCTGTACGTCAACGAGCTGATGGACCGCAAGACCCTGTCGGCAGAGGAGGAGGCCAGCATCAATACGGCGCTGGCGAAGCCCCTGCAGCAGGTGGAGCAGGTCATCGACCAGGCGGGACAGATGGTGTCCAGCTTTGTGGGCTATCCCACCTACGCTGTAGCGGACCACCGCACGGCGGCCACGGTACAGCGGTTTGAGCTGATCGGCGTGGACGCCTCCGGCTTTATCGCCGTGGTGATGCTGTCGGACAGCCGGGTAAAGAGCCAGCTGATGCGGACGTCGCTGCCCGTTGAGGCGGAGGCGCTGCCGCAGCTGAGTCACCTGCTGAACACCCACTTTACCGGGGTGTCCGCGGAGCAGATGAACGCCACGTTGATGAACCTCAGCGAACAGGTGTCCGGCCAATGGTTCCTGATTTTGAACCAGGTGACGGAGTACGCCGGGTCGCTGCTGGAGGAGTCCAACCACCAGCAGGTGTACACCAGCGGTGCCAGCCAGCTGCTGAAATTCCCGGAATTCCGGGATATCGACAAGGCCCACGACCTGATGAGCTTTATGGTGGACAACAAGCAGGAGCTGCCTGTGCCTGCCGGGGACGCGCCCATGCAGATACTCATCGGGCCGGAAAACGTCAACGACGCCCTGAAGGAGAGCAGCGTGGTGATCGCCAGCTATGATATCGGCGATAATATGCGCGGCTTAGTGGGCGTTGTGGGTCCCACGCGTATGGATTACGCCGCGGTCGCGGCGCGGCTGAGCTACTTTGCGGAGAGCCTGAGCCGCATGTTTGGTAAAAAACAGCTACCGGAGGATACAACGGAATGAGCGAAAAGGATAATAAAAAGAACAGGAAGGCGACAGAGGCCGCCGAGAGCGCCGCGAAGGAAGCCGCGCCGGAAGCGGTGGAGAACGCAGCGGAAGCGGCCGAGGCGGCCGAGGATACCTACACCGTCACCAAGGCACAGATGGAGCAGATGGAGGCGCTGGCGAAAACGCTGGCGGACGCCAATGACAAATACCTGCGGCTGGCGGCGGAGTACGACAACTACCGGAAGCGGACTGCGCGCGAGAAGGAGCACCTGTACAATGACGCGAAGATCGACACCATCAAGCCGTTTCTGGCGGTGCTGGACAACCTGGAACGGGGCGTGAGCCAATTTGAGGAGGGCGACGCACACCGGCAGGGACTGGAGCTGATCTGCAAGCAGTTCGAGGAGGTCTTGACCAAGCTGAACGTTGCGGAGATACCCGCCCTGGGCGAGAAGTTCGATCCGGAAAAGCACAACGCGGTGATGCACACCGAGGACGAGACCGCGGCGGAGAACACCGTGGTAGAGGTATTCCAAAAGGGCTACACACTGGGCGACAAAATACTGCGCTTCGCCATGGTGAAGGTAGCCAACTGAGTGGGAGGTAACGAACATGGAAGGCAAGAAACTGTACAAGAGCAGCACAGACAAGAAGATAGCCGGTGTATGCGGCGGCATCGCGGAGTATTTCAACATCGACTCCACGCTGGTGCGTTTGGCGTGGGTGGTGTTCTGCCTGCTGGGCGGAAGCGGTGTGCTGGCCTATATCATTGCCGCGCTCATCATGCCGGACCGGCCCTATTAAGCGGCCAGATCAAATACAGTAAGCAATAAATATTTATCTATATACAGGAGGCAATCATTATGTCTAAAGTTATCGGTATCGACCTTGGTACGACCAATTCCTGCGTAGCCGTGATGGAAGGCGGCGAGGCAGTCGTTATCCCCAACGCGGAGGGCAACCGCACTACCCCGTCCGTGGTGGCGTTCAGCAAGACCGGTGAGCGTATGGTGGGCCAGGTGGCAAAGCGCCAGGCCATCACTAACCCGGAGCGCACCATCTCCTCCATCAAGCGTGAGATGGGCACCGATCACCGCGTGACCATCGACGGCAAGAGCTACACCCCCCAGGAGATCAGCGCCATGATCCTGCAGAAGCTGAAATCCGACGCTGAGGCGTATCTGGGCACCACCGTCACCGAGGCGGTCATTACCGTGCCCGCGTACTTCACCGACAGCCAGCGTCAGGCCACCAAGGACGCCGGCAAGATCGCCGGCCTGGACGTGAAGCGTATCATCAACGAGCCCACCGCCGCCGCATTGGCCTACGGTGTGGATAAAGAGCAGGCACAGAAGATCATGGTCTACGACCTGGGCGGCGGCACCTTTGATGTGTCCATCCTGGAGATCGACGACGGCGTGATCGAGGTGCTGGCCACCGCCGGCAACAACCGCCTGGGCGGCGATGACTTCGACCAGTGCATCATGAAGTATCTGGTGTCCGAGTTCAAGAAGTCCGACGGCATCGACCTCAGCGGCGACAAGGTCGCCATGCAGCGCCTGAAGGAGGCCGCCGAGAAGGCCAAGATCGAGCTGTCCGGCGTGACCACCAGCAACATCAATCTGCCCTATATCACCGCCGACGCCACCGGCCCGAAGCATCTGGACGTCACCCTGACCCGGGCGAAGTTCAACGAGCTGACCGGCCACCTGGTGGAGGCCACCATGGGCCCCGTGCGTCAGGCTATGTCCGACGCCGGTCTGAAGCCCAGCGACCTGGCCAAGGTGCTGATGGTGGGCGGCTCCAGCCGTATCCCCGCCGTGGTGGAGGCCGTGAAGAGTTTTACCGGCAGCGAACCGTTCAAGGGCATCAACCCCGATGAGTGCGTGGCCATGGGCGCCGCCCTGCAGGCAGGCGTGCTGACCGGCGACGTGAAGGGCCTGCTGCTGCTGGACGTGACCCCCCTGTCCCTGGGTATTGAGACCATGGGCGGCGTGTGCACCCGTCTGATCGAGCGCAACACCACCATCCCTGTGAAGAAGAGCCAGATCTTCTCCACCGCCGCCGACAACCAGACCTCCGTGGAGGTCAACGTGCTGCAGGGCGAGCGTGAGATGGCCGCCGCCAACAAGAGCCTGGGCCGCTTCCACCTGGACGGCATTGCCCCGGCCCGCCGCGGCGTGCCCCAGATCGAGGTCACGTTCGACATCGATGCCAACGGCATCGTGAACGTCAGCGCCAAGGACCTGGGAACCGGCAACGCCCAGCACATCACCATCACCTCCTCCTCCAACATGAGCAAGGAGGATATTGAGAAGGCCGTCAAGGAGGCCGAGCAGTATGCCGCCGAGGACGCCAAGATCAAGGAGAAGGTGGAGGTCCGCAACCAGGCCGACCAGATGGTCTATCAGGCCGAGAAGACCCTGAACGAGGTGGGCGACAAGGTGCCCGAGAGCGAGAAGGAGCCTATCCGCGCCGGCGTGGAGAAGCTGAAGGAGACCCTGAAGGGCGAGGACACCGACGCCATCAAGGCGGCCACCGAGGAGCTGACCCAGCTGTTCTACAAGATGAGCGAGAAGCTGTACCAGCAGCAGGCGCCTCAGGGTGACCCCAACATGGGCGGTCAGCAGCCCGGCGGCGACCCCAACGGCGGCCAGCAGTACTACGACGCCGACTATAAGGTAGTCGACGATGATGACCAAAACAACAAGTAAGGCAAATATATCCCGTGATAAGGGACAGGGTATACCTGTCCCTTGTCGCGGCGTTTAGGAAAAGCGCGCCTTTTGCGCCCTGCCATCGTCAGACCTCCTCGACGTACACGCGGTACGCCGTCGTCGGTCTGCCATCGGCAGGACGCAAAATCCATCGCTTTGCCGATGGAGTCGGCTCCGCAGGCAACAAGACTGGCAATAGGAGATTTATCCCATGGCACAGGAAAAACGAGATTATTATGAGGTCCTCGGCGTCAGCAAGGGCGCATCGGAGGACGAGATCAAAAAAGCATATAAAAAGCTGGCCCGAAAGTACCACCCGGACATGAACCCCGGTGACAAGGAGGCCGAGGAGAAGTTCAAGGAGGTCAACGAGGCCAACGAGGTGCTGTCCGACCCGGAGAAAAAGGCCCGGTACGACCAGTTCGGCTTCGCGGGCGTGGATCCCAGCTACGGCGCGGGCGCAGGCGGCAGCGCGTATGGCGGTGCGGGCGGCTTCGACTTCGGCGATCTGGGCGATATCTTCGGCAGCTTTTTCGGCGGCGGCTTTGGCGGCCAGCGCCGTAACCCCAACGCGCCCCAGCGGGGCGAGAGCATCCGCGCCAGCGTGTCCGTGACGTTCAAGGAGGCGGCCTTCGGCTGCGAGAAGGACGTGACCGTGGAGCGCAGCGAGCAGTGCGCTACCTGCAAGGGCAGCGGCTGCCAGCCGGGGACCACGCCGGAGATCTGCCCCGACTGCCGCGGCAGCGGCCAGGTGCAGGTGCAGCAGCGGACGCCTATGGGCGTGTTTGCCACCAGCCGTCCCTGCCAGAAGTGTCACGGCACCGGCCGCATTATCCATCAGCCCTGTACCGACTGCGGCGGACAGGGTCGGGTGCGGAAACGCAAGACCATCAAGGTCAACATCCCCGCCGGCATCGACCACGGCCAGACCATCTCTCTGCGGGGCCAGGGCAACGCCGGCAAAAACGGCGGCAGCGCCGGCGACCTGCTGATCACCGTCATGGTGCAGCCGGACGAGACATTCCGCCGGGAGGGCGTGGACGTGTTCTGCGACGCGCCCATCACCTTCGCCCAGGCGGTGCTGGGCGCCACGCTGGAGATCCCCACCATTGACGGCAAGGTGAAATACGACCTGCCGGAGGGCACCCAGACGGGCACGGTGTTCCGGCTGCGGGGCAAGGGTATCCCGGTGCTGAACGGCAGAGGCCGCGGCGACCAGTATGTCACCGTGAACGTAGAGACGCCGCGAAATCTGACGAAGGAGCAGAAGGAGGCCCTGCGGAGCTTCAGCGATATGCTGGGCGAGAGCAACTACGAAAAGCGCAAGAGCTTCTTCAAGAAGAAATGAGCAGGTGAAGGATGTATCTGGCGGACTATCATACCCACTCGGCCACGTCGCCGGACGGACAGCTGACGGTCAGTGAGCTGGCGGAAGCGGCGGTGCGGGTCGGGCTGGATGAGATCTGCGTGACGGACCACGTGGACACGGTGCTGTGGGGCGACCACCGGCCCCGGGAGCATTTCGACTGGTCGCGGCTGCTGCGGGAGCTGCCGGAGGCGCGGGAGACATACACCGGGCGGCTGGCCATCCGGCTGGGGGCGGAGCTGGGCGAGGCGCCCATGGGCTTTGACCGGGCGGAGAAACTGCTGGGCGAGGCGCCAAAGCTGGACTTTGTTATAGGCTCCGTGCATATGGCAGGCGAAAAATTCAAACATTTTGACCTGTATTACATTGAAAAAAACAGCGAAACGTATTATCATAGAGTCATAGACAGCTACTTGGAGGACGTACTGCGTCTGGCGCGGTGGGGTAGGTTCAGTGTGCTGGGCCACCTGACGCTGCCGCTGCGGTACATGAATGAAAATCTGGGCGAGCAGATGACCTTCGACGGTCATTACGACCAGTGCCGGGAGATTTTCCGGGCACTGATCGAAAGCGGGTGCGGCATCGAGTGCAACACCAACCGGGGCAACGTGCCCCTGCCGGACGCGCCGCTGTTGAAGCTGTACCGGGAGACGGGCGGCGAGATCATCACCATCGGCTCGGACGCGCACTCCGCCGAATATGTAGGCTGCTGCGTCCGGGAAACGCAGGCGCTGCTGCGGACGTGCGGGTTCCGGTATTTCTGCACGTTTGAGGGCGGAAAGCCCACGTTCCGGAAGCTGTAAAAACACAAAGGAGACGACCACTATGAAAATTGCCATCGCCTGTGACCACGGCGGCTACCTGCTGAAGCAGGACATCCTCATCTGGCTGGAGGAGAACGACATCGACTATGAGGACTTCGGGTGCTATTCCACCGAGAGCGTGGACTACCCCGTATTCGCCGAGAAGGCCGCCCGGGCGGTGGCCGCCGGGGAATGCGACAAGGGCATCGTGATCTGCACCACCGGCATCGGCGTTTCCATCGCCGCCAACAAGGTGAAGGGTATACGCTGCGCGCTGTGCACCGACTCTCTCCAGGCGGAGATGACCCGGCGGCATAACGATGCCAACATGCTCGCATTGGGCGCGGGCATCACCGGCGGCAATCTGGCCAAGCGGATGGTGGAGATCTTCCTGCACACGGAGTTTGAAGGTGGACGTCACGCCCGGCGTGTGGCGCTGCTGGATGCCATCCAGTGAGCGCGTTCCGATAGAGAAACGTGACTTTGTGAGGTAACGTCTATGGCGACAAAGGGATACAACAGCTACCGTGGCCGAATGTCCGGCGGAAAGATCGTGCTGATCGTGGTGCTGGCGCTGGTGCTGGTGGGCGCGCTGGCCTATCTGGCATTGCAGAATTACGTGGTATACGACGAGGCGGGCAACGCCACCATCGACCTTCCCTTTTTCCACAGGAAGGACGACCGTGATGACAAAACGGATGACAGCACCGTCGACGGCACCGGAGACCGGGATGACATCGTGGACACGGTGGTGCCGGAGCATCCCCATGTGAAGGTGGCGGCGCTGCACGGCACGCGGCTGCCGGACGACTGCCTGTGGTGGGGCGCGGACTACATCATGAACACGCTGGCACCGGAGGACCTGGTGCTGGCGGTAAAGCGTACCACCGGCGGCATCACCTACGCCACGGACGTGGAGACGCCGCGGGGCGTGGTGGTGGAGACGGGACGGCCCATCGAATGTCTGCGTACACTACTGAGCAGCGGACGGTACACCGTGGGGCACATCGTGTGCTTCCGGGACAGCGCCTACGCCCGGAGCGTGCCGGAAACGGCGCTGGTCCGGGAGGACGGGCAGCTGTGGTACGACGCGGAGGGGCAGGCCTGGCTGGACCCCACCGACCCGCAGGTGCTGCAATACATCACCGCGCTGGTGAAGGAGTGCGGCGAGCTGGGCTTTAAGGAGGTCCTGCTGGACCAGTTCTGCTACCCGTCGGATACGACGGGCGTTGCCAACACGGCGGCGGACCCGGCGCAGGTGCTGGCCGACTTTGCCGAAAATCTGCGGTCGGCACTGCCGGAGGGCACAGCCCTGTCGGTGGTAGTGCGGAACACGGACAGTCTGTCCGTGGAGCAGATGGCTGAGCTGTTCGACCGGCTGTATGTGCCGGCGGAGGGCGACCTTGCCGCCGTAAAGGCGGCGCTGCCGGAGGGCTATGACCCGGAGACGCGGGTGGTGGCCATGACGGCGGAGGCACCGCAAAGCGGAAGCTATGTGATCGTAAGCTGAACAAAAAAAGAAGCACCCGGGCGGGTGCTTCTTTTTTTGCCTGATTTATTCCTGAGGCGGTGTGCTGTCGGCCGGGGCGCTGTCCTTGGGGGCGGAGCAGTGGGGGCAGACACCGTTCTCCAGCTTGGCGCCGCACTGGCTGCAGAAATTGGCGGGCTGGCTCTGTGCCGCCTGTGTCGCAGCTTGTGCCGCCTGTGCCGCCTGTGCCGCCTGTGCCGCCTGTGCCGCTTCACGGCGCTGGCGGAGAGCCTCCTTCATCTCCTGCATATTCGGGGCGGCGAACACGTCCCCGCTGCCGTTGCCGGTCTGATCGGCCAGCTTGTGGTTGATGGAGATGACGTTCTTCAGCAGCAAGATGGCCATCATCATCAATTCATAGCTGAGGCGGATCGCAATGGGCCCCAGGATGATGATCAGCAGACCATAGCCGCCCATCCAGATGCGGTCGCCGGTCCAGTAGTTGTACTCGGTGCGGAAGAGCATGAGCACGCCGAAGATGATAACGGCGGCGGTGTTGAAGATGTACAGGGCCTGAAGGATCTTTTCCACCATCAGGTACTTGAAGTTGCAGGTATCGTGGAGGAACTTGCCAAAGGCGCCCAGCTTTTCCCGCTTCTTCTCCGGGACCACATAGATGAAGGCCAGGACAGTGGCGACGAGGGCCAGGACACCGGCGATAATGAGCATGGTGGTAGGCATCATGATTTCTCTCTCCTTTTTATATGTGATATCCTCAATATATCGGGAAACCGGGCTATTGTCAAGGCAAAAACGTCCCGCGGCGAGAGCCGCGGGACGTTTCATTTTCTCTGTTGTATCAGTTGTTGTCCTCGGGACGGGGACGGCGGTACTCCTGGGCCTTCTCCTCGCCCTTCAGGACGCGCAGGGCACCCTGGGCCAGGGCCAGCAGCTCGTCCTCGCCGGGATAGACGGTGATGGGAGCGATCCAGCCGACCATCTCGGAGATGGCGTCCACGGTCTCCTTGCCGTAGGCGATGCCGCCGGTGAGGATGATCTGGTCCACCTTGCCGTGCATGACGGTGGCCATGGCACCGATCTCCTTGCCGATCTGGTAGTGGAAGGCATCCACCACGCCGGCGATCTTCTTATCGTGCTCGGCCTGCGCCAGCAGATAGCGCATATCGTTGGAGCCGGTGTAGGCCACCAGACCGCCGCGGCCGGAGAGCATGCGGTGCATCTCCCCCTCGGTGTACTTGCCGGAGAAGCACTGCTTCACCAGCTGACCGGTGGGCAGGGAGCCGGAGCGCTCGGGAGAGAAGGGACCCTCGCCGTCCAGCGCGTTCTGGGTGTCCACCACGCTGCCCTTCATGTGCGCGCCGATGGAAACGCCGCCGCCCATGTGGCAGACGATGAGGTTCAGATCCTCATACTTCTTGCCCTGCTCCTTGGCGAAGCGCTTGGCCACGGCCTTCTGGTTCAGAGCGTGGAAAATGCTGACGCGCTGGAACAGGGGGTGGCCGGAATAGCGGGCCACGTCTGCCATTTCATCGATGACCACAGGGTCGACGATGTAGGAGGGGATGCCCAGCTCGTCGCCGATCTCGCGGGCGATCAGGCCGCCCAGATTGGAGGCGTGCTGTCCCTGCACGCCGATGGTGCAGTCCTTGACCATGTTGTCGTTGACAGCGTATGTACCGCCGCGAATGGGGCGCAGCAGACCGCCGCGGCCGGAGACGGCGGAGAGGGTGCGGGCGTCGAAGCCCTGCTCGCGCAGCGCCTTCATTACCAGGTCGCGGCGCCAGTCCTTCTGGGCGGGGATAGTGTTGAACTGGGCGATCTCCTCCGCACTGTGGCGCAGGGTCTTGTCGAAGAGAAGCTGCTCATCCTCATAGACACCGATCTTGGTGGAGGTGGAGCCGGGATTGACTACAAGAATTCTGTAAGACACGTTTGTTTTCCTCCTATGCTCTTTTGTTCCGCGGCACAGCGGGTAAAATCAACATTCCTTATTATACAGAATATGATGCCGTCTGTAAATGGGTTTTTACGCAAAAATACGGTATTTTACATACGGGTCTGATTGACAAAGCGCATAGTGTGGGCTAAAATGATATATGTGAGTTTATACCGTTCTTCCATTCGGAACGGGGAAAAGGAGAACTATCCTATGGAGAAGAAGACGTTTTATATCACCACGCCCATCTATTACCCCTCGGACAAGCTGCACATCGGCCACAGCTACTGCACCGTGGCTACCGACGCCATCGCGCGGTACAAGCGTTTGCAGGGCTATGACGTCATGTTCCTGACCGGCACCGACGAGCACGGCCAGAAGATCGAGACGAAGGCCAAGGAGGCCGGCATGACGCCCCAGGCGTTCGTGGATCACATCGTGGAGGGCGAGAAGGGCATTCTGGACCTGTGGAAGCTGATGAACATCAGCAACGACCGGTTTATCCGCACCACCGATGACTATCACTGCGCCGCCGTGCAAAAGATCTTCAAGACCATGTACGAGAAGGGCGACATCTATAAGGGCACCTACAAGGGCAAGTACTGCACCCCCTGCGAGAGCTTCTGGACCGAGAGCCAGCTGGTGGACGGCAAGTGCCCCGACTGCGGCCGCGAGGTCAAGGACGCGGAGGAGGAGGCCTATTTCTTCCGGCTGAGCAAGTACGCCGACCGGATACAGCATCTGCTGGAGGATACGGACTTCCTGCAGCCCCGCACCCGCGTCAACGAGATGGTCAACAACTTCATCAAGCCCGGCCTGGAGGACCTGTGCGTCAGCCGCACCAGCTTCAGCTGGGGTATTCCCGTGGACTTTGATCCCGGCCACGTGGTGTATGTGTGGGTGGACGCGCTGTTCAACTACTGCACCGCCCTGGGCTTTGACAACGACAAGTATAACGACTACGACAAGTATTGGCCCGCCGACTACCACATCGTGGGCAAGGAGATCGTGCGCTTCCACAGCATCATCTGGCCCGCCATGCTGATGAGCATGGGTATGCCTCTGCCCAAGCATGTGTACGGTCACGGATGGCTGGTCATCGACGGCGGCAAAATGTCCAAGTCCAAGGGCAACGTGGTGGATCCCTACGCCCTGTCCGAGATGTTCGGCGTGGACGCCCTGCGGTTCTTCCTGCTGCGGACGTTTCCCTTCGGCAGCGACGGCAACTTCAGCAACGAGCTGCTGATCGGCACCATCAACACCGACCTGGCCAACAAGCTGGGCAACCTGGTCAGCCGCACCACCGGCATGGCGGAAAAGTACTTCGGCGGCAAGCTGCCCGTACAGCGGGAGGACGCTCCGGAGGACTGCGAGCTGAAGAAGATGGCCTGCGCGCTGCGTGACCGCTATCAGGCGGAGATGGACAAGCTGCAGCTGCAGAACGGACTGGACGAGGTGTTCAAGGTCATCGACCGGGCCAACAAGTATATCGACGAGACGGCCCCCTGGGCGCTGGGCAAGGATGAGAACAAGCGCGAGCGCCTGGCCGCCGTGCTGTACAACCTGCTGGAGACCATCCGCATCTGCACGACCCTGCTGCTGCCGGTCATGCCCGACACCTGCGATAAGATATTCGCCAAGCTGGGCGCGGACGAGGCCTGCCGCAGCTGGGACAACGCCAACGTGTGGGGCGTGCTGCCCAACCAGGCGGTCATCAGCAAGGGTGATAATCTGTTCCCCCGCATCGATGTGGACGAGGCCCTGGCCAAGCTGAACGAGCTGCAGGAGCAGCAGAAGAAGGCCGCCCTGCCGGCCGTGGAGCTGGAGCCCTATGTGGAGGATGAGGTAGACTTCGATACGTTTCTGAAGTCCGATTTCCGCGCCGTGAAGATCAAGAACTGCGAGGCGGTGAAGAAGAGCGACAAGCTGCTGAAGTTCACTCTGGACGACGGCAGCGGCACGGACCGCATCATCCTCTCCGGCATTCACCAGTACTATGAGCCGGAGCAGCTCATCGGCAAGACGGCCATCGCCATCCTGAACCTGCCGCCGCGGAAGATGATGGGAATTCCCTCCTGCGGCATGCTGATCTCCGCCGTGCACAAGGAGAAGGGTGAGGAGAAGCTGCACCTGATGCTGATCGACGACAGCGTCCCCGCCGGCGCCAAGCTGTGCTGACAAAAAGTGACCGAAGGAGCACCCCGCCGGGGGTGCTCCTTTTTTCGCATCTCAAAATCCGCACGTTCGAACTGGAGACGGTCGTGCCGGAGAAACTAAGAGCTGCCGCCTCCGATGTGAACACGTTTGTTGAGAAGGCGAAATCAATATACAGCCATCGGCGGGCTGACGTCGGAGCTGCTGCGGCTGTTCGGCCGGCAGCTCGGGGTGGGGGAACGCACGGCGAAGAAAAGCGGTGTAAGCGGCATGGGTGTAAGCGCTTGCAAAAATCTGATATGATCTTTTAAATTGATGTAGCATTTGCCGTTAAAACCGTAGTACATAGGTGAAGCCGGAAAGGAGGCGGTGTACATGATGGAGGATGCAGAGATCATCGATCTGCTTTTCAAGCGCGACCAGCAGGCGATACGGGAGCTGGATACGAAATACGGCAAGGCGTGTTATCGGCTCTCATACAATATTGTAAACGACCGGCAGGACGCGGAGGAATGCGTCAACGACGCTTACCTTGGCGCGTGGAACACGATACCGCCGGCAAGACCCGACCCGCTGCTGACCTACCTCTGCAAGATCGTTCGGAATACTTCCCTGAACAACTATTACAGAAAGAAAGCGGCCAAACGAAGCGGCCGCTGCGCGGCGGCTATGGAGGAGATCGAAGCCTGCATAGCATCTCCCGACACAGTGGACGCAGAGATCGAAGCCAGAGAGTTAGCCCGCATCATAGAGAGCTTTTTGGACACGCTGACCGCTGAAAACCGCGTTATCTTTATGCGCCGCTATTGGTTTTGCGACAGCGGCAGGGATATCGCCGAATTTGTGGGACTAACGGAGAAAAATGTGTCTGTCCGACTGTCCCGTATTCGTGAGAAGCTGCGGGAATATCTGATAGAAAGAGGGGTGTCTGTGTGAACGCAGTGAAGCTTACCGATGCCATGAGTGCACTGGAGGACAAATATATCACGGAGGCTCTTTTCTATGAGCGCCCGCACACATCAAAAGTAGGCACTAAAAAGCTGGCCGTACTGGCCGCCGCCATCATCGCCGCATTGGCGCTCTGCGGTTTTACGGCACACGAGCTGGGGCTGTTTGACCGGTGGCTTCAGAGGCCGTCTCCCGATCCGGCGCAAACCGTTCAAAGTGCCATCGAAGGGCAAGCCGATAAAGCATATACGATTTGTGTGCGTGTGGATGAGATCGAAGTGGATAAGAGCGAAACAGCGCGTGTCGTTAAAATGTACGCCGGCAGCGAACTCGCCGCGTCAAGAGGCTGGACGGACGAGTATCTGGCAGAGCATTTTGTCGTCGTCCGGGCAAAATACTATGTGGCGTACGACCACACAAAAACGTTTATGAACGACGGCTGCACGGAGCAGCACTTCTACTTGACGCAGGATGCGAAAACCGGGAAATGGGAGATCATCGACAACACCTCGCCGAACATACGGCCATAAAAGCAATGCGCGGCCGACCCTTTTCCGCGGCATATTCGCGCCCGTTTCCGTGGGATATATCGGGTGCAGACACAAAAAGAGCGCTTAGGCGCTCTTTTTACTATATAATATACTTCGTAAGGATTTTGAAAGGAAGCGTCATATCCTGCTTCAAAAGGGTAGTTAATGTGTGAAGAAGGCGAAAGGAGGTACGTCGCCCCATGGAGGACCAACAGATCATACGCCTGTTTTTTGAGCGCTCGGAGCAGGCGATCACCGAGCTGTCACGGAAGTACGGCGCGCTGTGCTTCCAAATCGCCGACAACATTCTGGATGACCCGCAGGACGCGGAGGAATGCGTCAACGACGCCTGGCTCGGCGCGTGGAACAGCATTCCCCCGCAGCGCCCCGACCCGCTGAGAGCCTATATCTGCCGTATCGTCCGCAACCTCTCTTTGAAAAAGCTGCGGGCCAATTCCGCGCTGAAGCGGAGCAGCCGGTTTGAGGTCTCGCTATCCGAACTGGAGGACTGCATTTCCGCCCATTCCCTCGACGAGCAGCTTGCCGCAGGTGAGCTGTCCGCGCAGATCAATGCGTTTCTCGCTGCCCTGCGCCGGGATGACCGGGTCATGTTCGTCAGGCGGTACTGGTTCGCGCAGCCGTTGTCCGAGATCGCGGATGCCTTCGGTACCACTGAAAACAACGTATCTGTCCGGCTGGGCAGAATTCGCAGGAAATTACATACGTACCTGGAACGCAAGGAGGTAACTCTATGATGGAGCACAACACCGAAAAGCTGCTCTCCGCCATCGGAGACGTGGATGCGGCATATCTGGAGGAGGCCCTTGATTTTGATGCCGCGAACGCGGGCCGGAAACGGGCAGCCCGCTTCCCTAAATTATCCGCCGCGTGCGTGGCGATGCTGGTCATACTGGGCGTATCCGTGACCGCCTTTGCCGTCAGCAGACTGCCGCTGTCATGGCGCGACATCTTTTCTCCTGAACAGACTGTCATCGGCGACGGGGACGAGACGCCGGTGGTCTCCCAACAGCAACCCACGGCAGCTGCGGAGGAGCTGCACATCCGTGTGGAAAAGGTGATCTCGGACGAGCGCACCCTGTATCTTCTCTATTCTGTGAAGGCCAACGAGGGGGCTGTGCTGGATCAGAGCGGCCAATTCGCCGACTTTGAGCTGTACTTCCCCGGCAAGATGATGTCCGGCGCCTATGTGTCGTATTTTCTGGAGCGGAAGGAGGGCGTGCCGAAGAACGAGCTGGAGGGCGTCGTACACGCCGACTGGCAGCCGGGCAGCAGTGCCAACGGTCTGGTGATGACCTTCGCCAACTGGCAGGAGAAACGGTGGTTCGACGACGAGACGATCGACTTCAACGTGGCGGAGATGGTGGAAAACGCCGGAGAGAACGCAAAGCTGCCCCAGTGCCAGCAGCGATTCCGCAACGGAACGGTGCGGTATTACTGGCAGCCGGGGGACGCGGACGTGCAGCTGCCCTGCGGCGCGTCCATCTGCAACGCCGGATGGGAGGACGGCACTCTCCATCTGGTGATGAAAGAACCGCTGGGCTCGGATGAATGGTCCGCGTCCTGGGAGAAGAACTGGTATTTCCTGGACACGCGAACGGACACGGTCATCTACCCGGAGTCCCACTGTCATTTCGGACAGCCCGACGAGTTTGACCCGGATGCCACGGATGCCGACTGGCGGTACTTTTGGCGGGATGTGGCCGTTGACAAGGAAGCGCTCCCCTATTTGGAACTGCACTGGGGCGGAAAGGAGATCACCACCACCGTGCTGCCGGGGGACTGGCGGGTCACGCTGGAGGAAACGCCCGTCACCGTTGAGAGCGAGGTGCTGGCGGAGAGCGTTTCCCTCTCCTATGGCGGGGAGGTGCTCACGGCGGAGAAAATCGAATGCTCCAAGCTGTCCATGGCGGTGTACTTCGCCGATTATGTGGACTCCACCACTGGCATCCTCAGCGCGTTCAAAGCGTTTGACGAGGACGGCAAGTCTATCCCCTGCGATTGGAGCTTTATTGCGGATCAAGCCGACGACAGCTGCATGGTTTGGGCGCGGTTCGATGAGCCCATGGAGCCGGAGCGCATCTGCAAGCTGACGTTCAACGGAGAGACTGTGTTTGCGCGCTGACGGTTCCGCGCAGGCCGCTTCGGAAACGGCAGAACAAAAGAGGGGTGATCACACCCCTCTTTTGTCATCTGCTATCGCCCGGGACGGCGCGGAGGCCGCCGCATCGGCGGAATGCCGAATTCTCCCGCGCTGTCTTGCAAGGCGCCGCCCGGTTTGCTATAATGAAAAAAATATCATGGATGGCAAGGAGGGACAGGCTGTGGGCGACGGCTATTTTCTGCTGACAAATCTGCTTTCTGAGGACGAGAAACGGGTGATCACCAGCATCACGGCACATATCGAGCGCGGCGAGAAGCGCGTGGGTATCCAGCAGATCGCCAACGAGAACTTTCTCTCCACCACCACCATCGTCAAGATGTGCAAGCGGCTGGGCTTTGACGGATACAGCGAGCTGTACTACTACCTCAGCCGCCAGTTCAACTCCCACGGCCAGGACCGCAGCGCGGAGAATATCAAGAGCCTGATCGACAATTATTCCGACGAGCTGCTGGACCGGTTCTGCGGCCTGCTGGACCAGTCGCGCCGGGCCAAGCTGTTCACCACCGGCGAAGGCTTTTCCAACATTGTGGGTGCCTATATCGCCCAGCGGCTGTCTATCTGCGGCTTTATGGTGTTCAACAACGTTCATTTCTATGACTATATGCTGTTCCGCGACGCGCACCACCTGTCCGACGCGGCGGAGGCCCCGCCGGTGATGTTCGCCGTCAGCCAGAGCGGCGAGACGGAGCCGGTGCTGAACGACGTGCGTCACGCCCGGCAGAACGGCCACAAGATCGTCACGTTCACCAAGCGGAGCGACTCTACCCTGGCACAGATGTCGGACATCGTGTTTGTGGTGGACGGCTCGCGGCAGACGCTGGCCGGCAGCCTGCCCAACAGCTTTTTCGGCCATGTGATATTGGCGTTCGAGGAGCTGGTGGCGTTCTACTTCGGGCGGGAGAGGGACGCCTGAGATATTACTTTTTTTACCAAATCGGAAAATTTTTCTCTATAAAGGTGTGCTATACTGTGAGACGGTATGGTGCGCCTTTTGCTGTGCCATGCCGCTGTACACGTCCCGGAGAACTACTCCGGGCAAGGGAACAACACTTTATGGAGGAAAAAAGAATGAAAAAGTTTTTTGCTCTGCTGCTGGCGCTGGTCATGGCGCTCGGCCTGCTGGCCGGCTGCGGTGACAAGACCGATGGCGACAATACCGGCGACACCGACGGCGCGAAGAAGATCGAGACCCTGAAGGTCGCGTTCGTGCCCTCCCGCGAGCCGGAGGAGATCATTACCGTTACCGAGCCCCTGAAGCAGATGCTGAAGGACGAGCTGGCCAAGCAGGGCTACGAGGTGGGCGACGTGGAGATCACTGTCGGCACCACCTATGAGGCTGTGGGCGAGGGCCTTGAGGCCGGCACCATCGACGTGGGTCTGATCCCCGGCGGCACCTATGTGCTGTATGACGACGGCGCCGAGGTCATTCTGACCGCTACCCGCGACGGCTTGAGCAAGGACTCCGACAACGCCAAGGACTGGAATGACGGCCAGCCCACCGAGGCTTCCGACAAGCAGGCCGTTTCCTACCGCGCCCTGTTCATCGCCGGCCCCTCTGACAAGGGCCAGGAGCTGGTGAAGAAGGTCAACGCCGGCGAAGAGCTGACCTGGGAGGACCTGGACAGCGCCAACTGGAGCGTCATGGGCACCTCTTCCCCCGCCGGCTACATCTATCCCGCCCTGTGGCTGCAGGATCACTACGGCAAGGGCATCTCTGACCTGAAGAGCGCCGTGCAGTCCGACTCCTACGCCAGCGCCTTTGCCCGTCTGGCCTCCGGCCAGGTGGACGTGCTGGTGACCTATGCCGACGCGCGCCGCGACTATGCCGAGCGCTGGAACACCGAGTTCAGCCGTGAAGGCTCCATCTGGGAGGAGACCGGCGTGATCGGCGTGACCGCCCCCATCTACAACGACACCATCTCCGTCAGCAAGAACTCCGAGATCATGGACGCTGACCTGATCGCCGCGCTGCAGCAGGCGTTCATCAACATCGGCAACACCGATGCCGGTAAGGAAGTCATCGCTATCTACAGCCACAACGGCTATCAGGTGGCACAGGCTTCCGATTACGACAACGAGCGCGCCGCGCAGAAGCTCATCCAGGAGCTGTCTGCCGCCAACTAAAGCACTTTCCCAAGCGCGGGGAGGACTGCACAGCCATGACCTTCCGCTGTGCAGCCCTCCCCGTGTGCTATTTCAGGAAAAGAGGAGACCATATGATCATTTTCGACCATGTATCCAAGGTGTATCCCAACGGCACGGTGGGTCTGGACGACGTGGACCTGACCATTCAGGACGGCGAGTTTGTGGCCATCATCGGCCGTTCCGGCGCGGGCAAGTCCACGCTGCTGCGCTCCGTGAACCGGATGCACCAGATCACCTCCGGCACGCTGACGGTGAACGGCACCGATGTCAGCACCCTGTCGGGCAAGAGCCTGCGCCGGTTCCGCCGGGGCATCGGTATGGTGTTCCAGTCCTTCAATCTGGTGACCCGCACCACCGTCATCAAGAACGTGCTGTCCGCCTGCGTGCCGGATATGCCCTTCTGGCGGGTGCTGCTGGGTGCCTTCCGAAAGGCGGACAAGATCAAGGCGCTAGAATCGCTGGATAAGGTGGGTATTCTGGACAAGGCCTACATCCGCGCCGACCAGCTCTCCGGCGGTCAGCAGCAGCGGGTGGCGCTGGCCCGCACACTGACCCAGAACCCCCGGATCATTCTGGCAGATGAGCCGGTGGCTGCCCTTGACCCCGTTACCGCCAAGCAGGTGATGCAGGACTTCGTCCGCATCAATGAGGAGATGGGCATCTCCATCCTGCTGAACATCCACCATGTGGAGCTGGCGCTGGAGTACGCCGACCGCATTATCGGCATCCGCGCCGGCAAGATCGTCTATGACGGGCCCTCCGCCAATGTGGACCAGTCGGTGCTGGACGCCATCTACGGTGACGACAGCGAGACGGAGGCAGACGCATGAGCCTGTACGACCGTCTGTTCAAGCCCCGCCGCTATACGCTGCCCAACGGCGCAGTGGTGGAGGAAAAACGCAGCCGCGCGCCGCTGGTCATTCTGATCGTGCTGGCGCTGGGCGCGCTGTCTGTGCACATCACCGGCTTCGATTTCGGGGTGTTGGTGAAGAAGGGCAGCAAGTTTTTCGATATCCTCGCGGCCATGTTCCCGCCCAACACGGGGTATCTGAGCAAGATCTGGCAGCCCCTGTGGGACACCATCAAGATGTCCTTCCTGGGTTCGTTCATCGGCGCGGTGCTGGCGATCCCCTTTGCCGTAGCCGCCGCCAGCAACATCGTCACCAACCGCGTGGTGGTGTTCATCGTCCGGCTGTTTCTCAGCCTTGTGCGGACACTGCCCACGCTGGTGTGCGCCCTGATCGCCACCTACATCTTCGGCCTGGGCACCATGGCGGGCACCTGCGCCATCGCGGTGTTTACCTTCGCCTATGTGGGCAAGCAGCTCTTCGAGATCATCGAGACGGTGGATATGGGACCCTATGAGGCCATGGAGGCGCTGGGCGCCACCCGGCTGCAGGCCTTTACCACGGCGGTGTTTCCCCAGGTGCTGCCCACCTATCTGTCCGTATCCCTGTTCTGCCTGGAGGGCAACGTGCGCTACGCCTCCATTCTGGGCTACGTGGGCGCAGGCGGACTGGGCCTTATTATGAATGAAAAGATCGGCTGGCGTGAGTACGACAGCCTTGGCATGATCCTGATCGTTCTGTTTGTGGCCGTTATGGTCATCGAGGCGATCAGCCACGCCCTGCGTAAGAAACTGACGTAAGGAGGGCCGTATGGAACAGAGAATTCAAAAAGCCTGCGCCTCCGCGCCGAAAACGTGGCTGTGGCAGCTGCTGGCGGCCTTCATCGTGGCCTGCCTGCTGGCGTGGTCCGGCACGGCCGTACAGACCAGCAACCCCACCAGCAACGGGCTGGAGGTAGCCGGGAATATCATCTCCGGCATCTTCCATCCCTCCGCCAAGCTGCTGTTCACACTGGGCACCAACGGTGTGCCTTATCTGCTGCTGGAGACGTTCTGCATCGCCTTTCTGGGCACCATCGTGGGCGCGGTGATCTCGCTGCCCCTGTCGTTTATCTCCGCCAGCAATCTGGTCCCCAAGCCGCTGGCGCTGGTGGGACGCATTCTGATCGCCGCTATCCGCACCGTTCCCGCCTTTGTCTACGGCCTGATGTTCATCCGCGTCACCGGCCCCGGCCCCTTCGCAGGCCTGCTGACCATGTCCCTGTGCTCCATCGGCATGGTGTCCAAGATGTTTATCGAGAGCATCGAGGACCTGGACAAGCGCATCCTGGAGTCGTTGGACGCCGCGGGCTGCACCACGTTCCAGAAGATCCGCTACGGCATTCTGCCGCAGCTGACGGCGGACTTCACCTCCACCATCATCTACCGCTTCGACATGAACCTGCGCGACGCCACGGTGCTGGGCCTGGTGGGCGCGGGCGGTATCGGCGCGCCGCTGATCTTCGCCATGAGCGCCTATCGCTGGAACGAGGTGGGCGCGATCCTGCTGGGCCTGATCGTGCTGGTGCTGATCATCGAGTGGATATCCTCCCGGATCCGTATCAAGCTGGCACGGGGGTGAGCCGATGGACACAAAACGCTTTACCATCTACTTCACCTCTGACCTCCATGGTTATATCTATCCCACCGACTACCGCAGCCGGCAGGAGAGGAATATCGGTCTGTTCAAGTGTGCCAGCCAGTTTCATAAGGACGGGAACACGCTGGTCATCGACGGCGGCGATATCCTGCAGGGCTCGCCGCTGGGTGCCTACTGCCATGACACATTGGGCGACGCCAGCCGGTTCGCCGAGATAATGAACCGCTGCGGCTACGACTATGTGACCCTGGGCAACCACGACTTCAACTACGGCATGGACTATCTGGACAGCTATCTCAACGCTCTGCACGCCCGCTGCGTCTGCGAGAATGTCCGCTGGGACGGCGCCCGCGTGCGCTTCCCTGCCCGTATCCACACGCTGGAGAACGGCCTGCGGATCGGCATCGTGGGCATCGTCACCGACTACGTGAACATCTGGGAGAAGCCGGAGCACCTGTCCGGCATCACTATCAGCGACCCTATCCCCGCCGCGCGTGCGGCGCTGGAATCCCTGCGGGGCCGGGTGGATGTGACGCTGTGCATTTATCACGGCGGCTTCGAGAGAGATCTGGCCACCGGCCGCGTGCTGTCCACCACCCATGAGAACGTGGCCTACCGCCTGTGCCAGGAGCTGGACTTTGACCTTCTGCTGACAGGGCACCAGCACATGACCGTCCACGGGCAGACGCTGTGCGGTACTTTCGTGGTGCAGCCCACCGACCGGGGACAGGAATTCTTGCACATCGAGGCGGCCATATCCGAAACGGGCAAGCGCTTCACCAGCGAGACGATCCCCGCATCCGGTGCATGCCGCCGGGAGTGGCTGGACGAGTTCGCCGGCATGGAGCGCGGCGCCCAGGACTGGCTGGATCAGGTGGTGGGCCATCTGCCGCAGCCTCTGATGCCGGACACGCCGCTGCACATGGCGGCCGGAGGCAGCGGCCTCCCCGATCTGTTCAACGCGGTGCAGCTTTGGGCCAGCGGCGCGCAGCTGTCCGCCTCCAGCCTGGCCAACGACGCGGCGGGGCTCCCGCGGGTGGTGCGGCGGCGCGATCTGCTGATCGCCTACCCCTACACCAACACGCTGTCGGTGCTGGAGATCACCGGCGCCGTCCTGCGGCAGGCGATGGAGCGCAGCGCGGCATACTTTACCCGGAACGACGACGGCACCCTGCGGGTGTCGGACTGCTTCCTGGAGCCGAAGGTGGAGCATTACAACTATGACTACTACATGGGCGTGTCCTACACCTACGATATCTCCCGCCCGGTGGGGCAGCGGGTCGCTGCCATGACCGTGCAGGGAAAGCCCGTGGCGGATACCGATGTGTTCACCATCTGCCTGAACAGCTACCGCGCCAGCGGCACCGGCGGGTATGACTGCTATGTGGGCTGCCCCGTGGTGCGGGAGATCGGCACGGAAATGTCCGATCTGATCCTGGACTACTTCAAGCAGTACGGCGACGCCATGCCGGAGCGCCGCGGCGATTTTCAGGTCCTTCCGCCTGTGCGGAGCGAGGGATAAGCGCCGCTGCGTCTCGGACAAACCGCTGCCGTTTTACAACGCTTCCTGTGCTCCAAAAGCCCCGGGACCTTTTCGGCCCCGGGGCTTTTTTGGCGTGCGTCACTGACTCGAATTCAAAATTTGCAAAGCAAAAAACCTCGGAACCCTTGTGGTTCCGAGGTTTTCGTGGTGCGCGGTACAGGACTCGAACCTGTGACCCCATGCACGTCAAGCATGTGCTCTACCAGCTGAGCTAACCGCGCAGACAACGATAGTATATTACCCTATCAACCCCGGTTTGTCAACACTTTTCTTGCCTTTCCCGCGGAAATTTGCTATACTCACGGGGAAAGACTGTGAAAAGGGGATGATCCCATGGAAAAGATCGCGCTGGTGACCGGCTCCTCCCGGGGCATCGGACGGGCGGTGGCCCGCCGCTTGGCCGCCGAGGGCTACGCCGTGTGCGTCAACTACCGGGAGCGGCAGGACTGCGCCATGTCACTGGTGGCGGAGATCAGCGCCGCCGGCGGCCGCGCCATGGCCGTGCAGGCGGACGTGGCGCACCGGGTGCAGGTGAACGAGATGGTGCGGCGGGTGGAGGGCGAGCTCGGCCCCGTGTCGCTGCTGGTGAACAATGCGGGCGTGGCGGGACAGGCGCTGTTCCAGGACATCACCGACGCCCTGTGGCACCGGTATTTCGCCGTGAACGTGGACGGGGCGTTCCACACCATACAGGCGGTGCTGCCCCATATGCTCCGCGAACACGCCGGGTGCATCGTCAACGTGTCCTCCATCTGGGGCCTGCGGGGCGCCAGCTGCGAGGTGACGTACTCTGCCACCAAGGGCGCGCTGATCGCGCTGACGCGGTCGCTGGCGTCGGAGCTGGCGCCAACGGGCATCCGGGTCAACTGCGTTGCGCCGGGTGTCATCAAGACCGATATGCTGGGCGCTCTGCCGCCGGAGGTACTCCCCCAGCTGGCGCAGGAGACGCCGCTGGGCCGTCTGGGCACGCCGGAGGACATCGCCGCCGCTGTCAGCTTCCTGGCGGACGAGAAGGCGTCGTTCATCACCGGGCAGGTGCTCACCTGCGACGGAGGATTTATATTGTGACCGCGAAAACGCAGCCCGCCTCGAAAGAGGCGGGCTGCTTCGTTATATATGTCCCTCCGGGAGGGGCTGGGTGTGGAGCATCACCCGGCCGAAGCAGGTGAGGCTGCGGCCGCTGCCCCGGTGGAATATCACGTCCATATCCGAGCGCTTCCGGTTCAGGGAGAACAGGTATACCATACCCAGCGGATCCCGGTAGTACTGCTTGCACAGCATATCGCCGTCCACGCAGAAGATGCCCACGTCGCCGCTTTGCACCGGGTCGTGGTTCACGTAGACCACGGCGCCGTCGGCGATGACCGGCGCCATGGAGTCGCCCTGTATCCGCACGGCCAGCTCCGCACCGGGCGGTACGTCGCCGGTGACCGGTATCAGCTCATAGTCCTCGCCGAACACCGGGGCGGCAAAGCCCGCGGCGGCGGGTGATGTGTACAGCGGGATGACCCGCCTCTCGGCGGCGGGTGCGGCGGCGCGCAGGTCGTCAGTCATTTCGGTCAGCGCGTCCACCAGCGTGTGGACGGTCTGGCGCCCGGACAGGGGCAGATCCCGGTATTTGGCCAGCAGACGGCGCTCCTCGTCACTGTGGCCGCCGGAGGCGGCGCGGTAGCTGCCCCGGTACAGATAGTTGGGCTCAGCCTCCAGCGCGTCAAACAGCCGCAGGAGCACCTCCTCCTTGGGGGCGCTGATGCCCGTCTCGTAGTTGCCCACGGCGGATACGGACACTCCCAGTCGGTCGGCCAGCGCCTGCCGGGTCAGCCCCAGCTCCTCCCGCCGCCGCCGCATTTGTTCACCAAAAGACACGCCGCGCACCTCCTCGACAAATACAGACTGCTTTTGACAGTATACTACGCTGGATTTTTGGTTTTGTCAAGGGATAATCACAAGAAACTTGTGATTTTTGACTTGACATCACAAGTTTCTTGTGATACAGTAGCGTCATCAACAAGTTTCTTGGTTTTGAAAGGGGGTTGTCACAAGAATGCTGTGGCGTGGAGGAGGTGGATACAAACGGCGGCAGAGGGGGCGGCAAAAAACGAAAAGAGCACGCCGGAGCGTGCTCTTTTGCGGCGGGCTGGGCCGCTTCTCTCGGGGCGTGCACATGATAGGTACCGCGGCGTTGACAATAAAAATACCGACCGCCTGAAGGGCTGATCGGTATTTTTGGTGGGGGATGGTGGATTCGAACCACCGAAGGCATTGCCAGCAGATTTACAGTCTGTCCCCTTTGGCCACTCGGGAAATCCCCCAAATATACGGGTATTCAATTGGAGCTGGTGGACGGATTCGAACCCCCGACCTGCTGATTACAAATCAGCTGCTCTACCAGCTGAGCTACACCAGCATCTCACCAGCGAACCGTATTATACCAGAGCTTTCCCTCAATGTCAACAAGAAAGTTTATCAGGAAACAGAAAATTTATCGCTTTAAAGTTATACAGCTTTCACAAAAGAACCATGCAGAACAACGAAAGAGGGGGATCGCATATGACATTATCACAACTTTCCGTACAGTACGACGCCAGCGCCGCGCTGGTGGCCGGGCGGCTGGCGCAGCTGCGCCTGGCCCTGCGTACCACCGGCGATCAGGAGGAGGCCCGGCGTCTGCGCCGCCGGATCGCGGAGCTGCGGCCCATGCTGGAGCAGTGCCGCCGCCTGACCCAACTGACGGCCCGCTACTACGACAGGAGCTTCTGCGGCTATGGCGAGTACCGTATATGACCCCATGGATCGGGCGGGTCTTGAGTTCTGGCTCCACACCCAGGCCGGGGACAACAGCGAACGCCGCCGTCGGCTGCTGCGGAACCTGCCCAAGGCTGTGGCGGCGGAGCTGACGCCCCGCCAGCGGGAGGTCCTGGCGCTGTACATGGAGAGGGACATGAACGTGACCCAGATCGCGGCGGTGCTGGGCGTCAACAAGTCCACGGTGTCCCGTTCACTGCACCGGGCGCTCCGCAGACTGGAGCGCTGCCTGCGATATAGCTTTTGATCCGCGGCGGAACGAGAAGTGCTTGACATTTCCCGTTCCGCCACATACTATATACGTACCGTATACGTACCATATATGTATCACCTACGTATCCTGCCGGTATTACTGACATTACCATGGAAGAAAAGGAGTATCGCTCCATGTATCAGAAACTCATGCACAACAAGAGCCTGCGCCTGATCGGCGGTCTGCTGGGCGGCCTGCTGCTCAGCGTGGCCATCAACGTGTTCATCGTGCCTCAGGGCCTCTACGGCGGCGGGGCCTACGGCCTGTGCCAGGTGATCCGTACCCTTCTGCAGCGGGAGCTGTCTCTCTCCCTGCCCTTCGACCTGGCCGGTGTACTGTATTTCTTCGTGAACATTCCCTTGTTCCTGCTGGCCTACAAGGCCCTAGGCCGGGAGTTTTTCTGGAAGGCAGCGATCTGCACCGTCTGCAACTCTGTCTTTCTGGCGGTCATTCCCTCGCCGTCCACGCCGGTCATTCCGGATATCCTCACCAGCTGTATGGTAGGCGGCATCCTGGCGGGTTTTGCCTCTGGATTGGTGCTGACCTGCGGCTGCTCCACCGGCGGCCTGGACATCCTGGGGCTGTATCTCAGCAAGAAGGGCAGCCGCTTCACCGTGGGTCGGTTCTCCATTTTCTTCAACGCGCTGCTGTACACCCTGTGCTTCTTCCTGTTCGACGCCACCACCGCGATCTACTCCGCTATATATAATGTGCTGAGCAGCCTGTTTCTGGACCGTATCCACCGGCAGAATGTTACGGTACAGCTGCTGATCTTCACCAAGAAGAACGACCCCCAGCTGCCCCGCTACATCATGGAGCAGTTGGACCGGGGCGTTACCAGCTGGACGGGCCGGGGCGGCTGGACCGGCGACGAGGTGCAGGTGCTCTGTGTCTGCCTGTCCAAGTATGAGATCGACACCCTGCAGGATGTTCTGCGCCGGGTGGACCCGGATGCCTTCTACATCGTGCAGGAGGGCGTCCATGCCGGCGGCAATTTCGAGCGCCACCTGGGGTGACAGTAACCGAAAAAATCACAAAACACCATCCCACGGGATGGTGTTTTTTTCTTACCTTTTCAGGAAATTGCGGATGTGAAGGCGGCAACGTTTCCAATTTGTCCGCTGATAAAAAACGAAACCGGCGCAAACCGTTCTTACAGGCGGGACAGCGCCTCGTAAAACAAAAAAAACGGCAAGTGTCGGTAACGTTTTCAAACTACCACATTTTTTTGCACAAATCAACCAAAAATTTATACAAACTTAATGTTCAAAAATTGTTCATTTTGCGGCTTGAAAGTTGAAAAACACCGGCGTATAGTAATGATGTTATTAGTGGGCGGGCGTGTTTGTTTGCTAAAAAACAGGAAATGCAACTTTTCCGGTATAAATATTTCGCAGTTTTAATTGCGAAAGGAACGATGAACCACGTCCTGAATGCTAAGAAATCGTTATGAAAAGGGAGGAGCCGCTATGACCCGACAGGAAGCCGTCGACCGTTTGTGCGATGTGTACGCCGGCAGCTATGATGTGACCCGCTGCGAAGAGAACGAGCACGCCTTGGCCGCCACGATGGATTTCTACGCCACCGCCGAGAAGTACGTGCTCTCCAAAAAGGCCAAGCTCTGGCAGGCCAACAGCTTTGAATATGTGTACCTTTTCAATGTTCCCCATCTGACGAAGGAGATATATGAAAGGTGCGAAAAGCTGGCCTACGAACAGGGTATGGCCCGCATCCAGCCAAACTCCACCCATATGTATACCTATATCACCGCGCTGTTTGTCTGTGACAGCTGCGACGAAGACGCCCGCAAGGCACTGAAGCGCTGCAAGCTCTACAAGAGCTTCAAGCTGTCCTACTGGGGCTGGATGGACTTTCATACCGGGCTGGTGGTGCTGCCTGAGGAAAAGATCAGCACCAATGCCAGCGGACATAGTGCAGCACAGGTTTTCGAAAGAGGCCTGTTTCATAAGCAAAAGAAATCGCTATTCAGAAAGGAGAGAGCTGTATGAATGCTGCGTTGTTCCTTATTATTGGCTGCGCTGTCCTGGTCGTAGGTTATATCTTCTACGGCGGCTGGCTGGCCAAGAAGTGGGGCGTGGATAACTCCCGTCCGACTCCTGCCCATACCATGGAGGATGGCAAGGATTATTGTCCTGCCAAGGCTCCCGTGCTGATGGGTCACCATTTCTCCTCTATCGCCGGTGCCGGCCCCATCAACGGCCCCATTCAGGCCGCTGTGTTCGGTTGGGTCCCCGTTATGCTGTGGGTCCTGATCGGCGGTATCTTCTTCGGCGGCGTGCATGACTTCGGCGCCCTGTTCGCCTCCATTCGCCACAAGGGCGAGTCCATCGGTGAGGTCATCGGCGACGCCATCGGCGCCAAGGCCAAGAAGCTGTTCATCACCTTCGCTTACCTGACTTTGATCCTGGTGGTGGCGGCATTCGCCTCCATCGTGGCCAACACCTTCAAGGCCACCTACACCGCTGACGGCGCTGTGGACTATGCGGCTTCCGCTGCCAATGCCTCCACCGCCATCATCTCCATCATGTTCATCCTGATGGCCATTCTGTTCGGCTTCTTTGTCTATCGCCGCAACGCGCCTCTGGGCATTTCCACGGTCATCGGCGTCATCGGCATCGTGGTCTGCATGATCATCGGCCTGAACTGGCATCCCATCTATCTGAACTACACCGTGTGGATGATCATTGTCGGTCTGTACATCGGCGTTGCTTCCGTCACCCCCGTTTGGATCCTGCTGCAGCCCCGTGACTACCTGAGCTCCTTCCTGCTGTACGGCATGATGATCCTGGCTGTCGTGGGCATCGTCGGCTGCTCCCCCACCGTGGATATGCCCGCGTTTACCGGGTTCTATGATACCCTGGCTCCCAGCGGCACGTCCCTGGGCTATATGTTCCCTGCACTGTTCGTGACCATCGCCTGCGGCGCTGTGTCCGGCTTCCACTCCCTGGTGGGCTCCGGTACCACGTCCAAGCAGCTGGATCAGGAGAAGGACGCCAAGCCCATCGCCTATGGCGGTATGCTGATCGAGTGCGCTCTGGCTCTGATCTCCGTCTGCGCTGTTGGTTACATCTGGAACCAGTATGCTGACGGCACCACCACGACGCCTACCGTCGTGTTTGCCACCGGTCTGGCCTCCATGTTCTCCAAGGTGTTCGGCTCCGGCTGCTACAACGTGGTGTACTCCATGCTGATCCTGGCCGTGTCCGCCTTCTGCCTGACCTCTGTGGATACCGCCACCCGTCTGGCCCGCTATATGTTCGCTGAGTTCTTTGTCGAGCCCGGCAAGACCCGCGAGGATCTGACCGGCTGGAAGCGCGTTATCACCAACCCCTATGTGGCTACCGGTATCACCGTGGTGGCTGGCGTGGCTCTGGGTCTGACCGGCTATGCCAAGATCTGGGCTCTGTTCGGCGCTGCCAACCAGCTGCTGGCTGCTCTGGGTCTGCTGGCTGTGTGCTGCTGGCTGGGCAAGATCGGCCGCAACAACAAGATGTTCTACTTCCCCATGTTCTTCATGCTGATCGTGACCCTGACCTCCCTGGTGTTCACCATC
This sequence comes from Vescimonas sanitatis, assembly GCF_049060325.1. Lineage (NCBI taxonomy): Bacteria > Bacillati > Bacillota > Clostridia > Eubacteriales > Oscillospiraceae > Vescimonas > Vescimonas sanitatis. The sequence goes on from NZ_JBMGPW010000004.1 coordinate 231,135, forward strand.
AAGGCTCAGATCGTCGGCATCATGGCCGGTGGTCAGGGTGTGGTGTGGTTCTACATCCGTGGTATCATCGGCGTGCTGCTGGTGATTCTGGCCATCGATCTGGTGGTGGAGGGCATCCGCGCTCTCGGCCGCAACAAGAAGGCTGCTCAGGCCGCAGAGTAAATCGCTTATCAGGAGCGTTCGCCCCTGCGTAAGCAGACGGCGCCGTTTCTTCCCTGATATCATTTTCTCCTCACAAAAAGCACAGGCTCCGGCATTCGCCGGAGCCTTTTGCTGTATTCTTCGCAGAAGAAAGCAGCCCCCGGCGCTGCCGGGGACTGCTTTTCAGTCATTCACATCGTAGAAAATTCGCTCGCCGGCCTCGGCCAGCCCCAGCTGGTCGCGGGCCAGGTCCTTGATGAACTCCTCGTCGTCCTTCTTGGCCAGGTCAGACTCCAGCGCCTGGTTCTCCTGCGTCTGCTGCTGCAGCTGTCTCTCCAGCGCGGCCTGCTGCTGCGCGGCCTCGTTCAGCCGCTTGCCCACCCGGATCAGCTCCACGCCTAAAAACACCACCAGCGCGAGAATGACCAGCAGCAATATGGGATTTGTCCGGTGCTTCTTTGCGTGCGCCTGCCCTTTCTGCATGGCGTTCCGCCTCCTTTTCCGCAGCGCGCTTTTTTCTTATCATAACGCACTTCCGACAAAAAATAAAGGCTTTTTTCGCCGCCGCCGTAAATTTTTTCACCGGCCACCACAGCAGCCGGCCTGTGCCCGCGGCGGCGCTGAGCCAGAAGTCCCAGAGCGGACGCATCAGCGGCGAGAGCGCCAGCAGATACACCGCCGCGCCCAGGCCCATGGCGGTCAGCATGATCAGCCGCAGCTCGCCCTGCCCTACCCGCAGGGCGTACCACAGCAGGGCCGGAGCGACCAGCAGCAGAAACGCCGCGTCCAGCCCATGGGTCAGCCGCCGGTCCCGCCGACGGCGCAGCCGCACCAGCCGCAGCAGGTCATAGACGGCCCCGGCCGCCGCGCCCAGGGCCGCTGCGGTCAGGTACGAACGCAGCTGCTCGGAGACAACGGTCCCCACCTCAGCCGAACAGGCGGCTGAACAGCCCGCCGCCCCGGACCTCCGGCGCATCCTCATAGGTCAGCGCGTCGATGCGCCCGTCCACGTGCAGCTCGCCGCCATCCAGGCTCAGCTTGCCGATGTGCAGGCTCTCTCCGCTGACCACCAGCACGCCCGCGCCGGTACGCAGCACGATGCACTGGTCGTCGAAGCGCTCCACGTCCTCTACGCCGGAGACGGTGAGCTTCTCCCGCCCCTCCAGCTGTAAGCGGTGGGCGGTGGCAGGATCGGTGATATCATACGGCATAAAAAGTCCCCTCCTACGATACGGTTTTCGCGCCCCGGCCCTGTGCCGGGATGCGTTTTTTACCATCGTATGAGGGGGCTTGTTCTTTTATGCCGGGTTTGTCCTCAGACCTCTTTATACATGGCCGCAGCCGCGTCTTTGCCCACGTTCTCGGTGACGGACACTACCTCAACCGTCAGCGTTCTTGCACCGAAACGGATCGCGATCACATCGCCCACCTTCACGTCGTAGGATGCCCGCTGTACCCGGCCGTTGACGGTGACACGCTCGGCGTCGCAGGCCTCATTGGCCACGGTGCGGCGCTTGATGAGCCGCGAGACCTTCAGATATTTGTCCAAACGCATGGGGTCCCTCCTATAAGAAAGGCTGGTGTGTCGCCACACCAGCCTTTGCATACGTCAGCTTACTCTGCCACGGCGTCCTTCAGGGCCTTGCCGGCCTTGAAAGCGGGGATCTTGGTAGCGGCGATCTGCACGGGCGTCTTGGTGCGGGGATTGAGGCCGGTGCGGGCAGCGCGCTTCTTGGTCTCGAAGGAACCAAAGCCCACCAGCTGGATCTTCTCGTCAGCCTTCAGGGTCTCGGTGATGGTGTTCAGAACGGCGTTGACGGCAGCGTCAGAGTCCTTCTTGGACAGGCCGGTCTTCTCAGCGACAGCGGCGATCAGTTCAGTCTTATTCATGTTATTTCCTCCCAAAAATTTTCGTTGGTAATTGCCGCAATGGGCGGCTATCCTAAAACGATGTTGTATCGCATTAAGAACATTCTTTGGCTCCGTTCCACAGGGCGGTCATCTCCTCCAGCGTCATGTCGGACAGGCTGCGGCCCTCTGCGGCCGCGGCCTCCTCCATCGCGCGGAAGCGGCGAATGAATTTTTCACAGGTGCCGTTGACAGCTGTTTCCGGGTCCACGCCGCAGAAGCGACCCACCTTTACGGAGGCGAACAGTACGTCGCCCAGCTCCTCCTCGACATTGGTGCCGGCGCGTACCGCCTGCCGCAGCTCGGCAGTCTCCTCGTCCAGCTTGTCCAGCGCGCCGGAGACGTCGCGCCAGTCGAAGCCCGCCTCCGCAGCCTTCTTCTGTATCTTCTCCGCCCGCCACAGACCTGGCAGACTGCGGGCCACGGCATCCAGCGCATCGGCAGTGGTTTTCTGGCCCTTCTCCTGCCGCTTCAGCTGCTCCCAGCTGGCGGGCACAGTGTCTGCCGTTTCCGCCTGACCATCGCCGAACACGTGGGGGTGGCGGTACAGCAGCTTTTTTACCACGCCGTCGCATACGTCATCCATGTCAAAGCGCCCGGCGTCGGCCTCAATGCCGGCGTGGAACACCACCTGCATGAGCACGTCGCCCAGCTCTTCCTTCAGCAGTGCGGCGTTGTCCGTATCGATGGCCTCGGCGGCCTCGTAGGCCTCCTCCAGCATTCCTCGGCGGATGGACTGGTGGGTCTGCACCCGGTCCCAGGGACAGCCCTCCGGCGAACGGAGCAGCCGGATGATCTCCAGCAGGTCTTCGTAGCCATAGCGTGGTTTCCTTGTAAAATTTATCATACTTACGCTCCTATTGCAAGAGGTTTTCCACTGCAACTGGGGAAAAGTTCGCTGCATTTCAGGAATTTTACCGCAAATGCAGCCGGTCAGCCAGTTTTTCCCCTTTCGGCAGGGTCTGAAGATCCTGCCGCGTCACGGCGCCGATGGCCAGCGCCAGCACCACGTATACAACGGCGGCCAGCAGCACCGCCGGCAGTACCGCCCATCTCTCGGGCAGAAGGCGGCAGAACAGGCCATAGCCGGACCGGGCCGCCAGCGCCATCACCGCCGTCAGAAGAACGGGCTTGGCAAACAGGGAGATATACCCCGGACGCTCCGGTACCAGCCGTGCGATGGCTGCCAGGTTGATGACCGCGATCAGCGCGTAGCAGTACAGTGTGCTCACCGCGGCGCCCCGAATGCCCGTGGCGGGATCGCCCACCATCAGGTAGTTGGTGACGATCTTCAGTATGCCGCCGCAGAGGAGGGAGATCACCGGCAGCAGCGGGTGACCGTAGGCCTGCAGGACGCCGTTGGTGGCCACCATCAGGCATACGAACACACAGGCCAGACCCAGGAACGTCAGGTGATAGGCCGCCGCCTCGGCGGTTTCCGGCACCGCGGGATAGAGCAGGTGCAGGATAGGCCCCGCCAGCACCGACAGTCCCACGCCGGAGGGCAGGGCCGCCAGCACCGTCAGCTTCAGCGCCGCCCCGGCCGCTATTCCGGCAGCAGTGCGGTCGCGGCGGGTCAGCGCGGCGGATACCGCCGGCATCAGGCTTACCGATAGGGGATAGATAAATGACGGCGGCAGCATGAACAGTGTCATGCCGAAGGTGTATTCGCCATACAGGGCGGTGGTCTCCGCCGTTGTATAGCCAAGCGTGTCCCGCAGGGTGGCCGTCACCAGCGCCTGGTCCAGCAGGGTGATCAGGCTCATGCCCGCCGCGCCCACGGTGATGGGTATGCCGGTCCGCAGCAGCTCCCGCAGTACGCGGCTGCTCGCCGGGGGTACGTCGCGCACTTCCGGCAGTGCGGCCCGCCGGGGCAGCAGCAGGGCGGTGACCAGCAGGCCCAGGCCCGCCCCGGCGGTGACACCGCCGATGGCCCCGGCGGCGCACAGGTCCGTCCCCGCACCCTGCCGCAGCAGGTACAGGCACAGCCCCAGCCCGATGAGCAGCTTGCCGGCGGACTCCGCCACCTGTCCGGCGGCGGTAGGCACCATATCGCCCAGCCCCTGGGAATAGCCCCGCAGCGCCGCCGACAGGCATACCAGCAGCACCGCCGGCCCCAGCGTCCGCAGGGCCGGGGCCGCGTCCGGATCATGGAGCGCGGCGGCCAGGGCCTCCGGCAGCAGGCACATAACGGCAGAGCACACCAGCCCCAGCGCCGCCAGCAGGGCCAGGCCCAGGTGCAGGCAGCGCCGCACGGCGCCATAGCGCCGCTGGGCGGCGGCACGGGACACCATGCGGCTCAGGGCCACCGGCAGCCCCGCTGTGGACAGCACCAGCAGCAGACTGTAAATGTTGTACGCGGCGTAGAAATGCGCCATGCCCTCCCGGTCCAGCAGGTTCCCCAGCGGGATCTTGTACAGGGCACCCAGCAGCTTTGTCACCGCCACAGCCCCGGCCAGAATGGCCGCGCCGCCCATGAAGTTTTGCCGCCGGTGGGTCATGGTGCCTCCTTATCTCACCGCCCCATCTCCTGATGGAAGCGGCGGAACGCCTCTAAATTCTCCGTCAGCTTTTCCGGCCGCTGGATATACTCCAGCGGGAATTTGGGGTGGAACACGCGCTCGATGCGGTTCCGCTTTGCGTCCACCATCTTGGTGGAGCCGCCTGCGCCCAGGGACAGGATGCTGTGCAGCTCCTCCATGATGTAGATATTATACAGGCCCTCCGCCCCGGATATGCACCAGCCTACATTCTCAAAGCTGCCGGACATATATTTCTGGCGGTAGAGGTAATAGGGGGCGAAGCCCTTTTCCCGCAGCGCCGGGTCGGCATAGTCCAGCATGGCCGCCACGTCCTCCGCCGAGGGAATGGGCAGGCCCTCCAGCAGGATGCGGCTGCCCTTCTTCAGACTCAGGGTGTGCACGGTGATGTTGTCCGCGCCGAAGGTCAGGCACGTATCCAACGTCCGGCGAAAGCCCTCCGGCGTGTCGGCGGGCAGCCCGGCGATCAGGTCCATGTTCACATGGGGAAAGCCCATGGACGTGGCCAGCTCCATGGCCTTTTCGATATCCTCCGGGCTGTGCTTCCGGCCGATGGCGGAGAGCACCCGGGGCTCCAGCGACTGGGGATTTACGCTGATCCGGTCCGCACCGTGATCCAGCAGCACCTGCAGCTTCTCCCGGTCGATGGTGTCCGGCCGTCCCGCCTCGATGCAGTATTCCACGCAGTCGGACAGGTCGAAATTCCGGTTCACCGCCGTCAGCAGCGCATCCATTTGACTGGCGGACAGGGTGGTGGGCGTGCCGCCGCCCATGTAGAACGACTTGATCCGCAGGCCTGCCTCCTTCACCATGCGGCCCGCGGCCTCCACCTCCGCCGTCAGCGCCGCCAGATACGGCTCCATCAGCTTAAAGGATTTTTCCACCGACGCCGACACGAAGCTGCAATAGGCGCAGCGGGTGGGGCAGAAGGGGATGCCGATGTACAGAGAGATGTCCTCGGGGCGCAGGTCGCTCCTGGCCTTCAGGCCCGCCTCGGCGCTCTCCAGCGCCAGACGCCGCCGCGCCGGGGAGACACAGTATGTGTCCCGCAGCACCCGGTCCGCCTGGGCGGGGGTCATGCCGTCCTCCAGCATGGTCCGCACCAGCTTGGCCGGGCGGATGCCCGTCAGCGCGCCCCAGCTGGGCGTCACGCCGGTGACGTCCCGGGCCGCCCGGAAAAAGGACAGCTTCAGCGCACGCTGACGCAGGCGTTCCCGTTCGTATGCGTCGGAAACGCCTGCGGTCCGAACGCGGGCCTCGCCCCGCGCCGTTTTGCCGCCATAGGTCAGTGTCGTGACCCCGGTGGCATATACATTGCCCTCATGCAGTGTGACCTCCGCGTGGCTGTCCCCGTCCTCGCCCTCATATACCGGGCGCTCCTCCGGGAAAAAGGCCAGCAGGCTCTGCTCGATGGCGTAGCGGTCCTCGTGACCGCGCAGGTTCAGCTTCATTGCGCCGTCCCCTGCCGCATATAGGGGTTCATGCGGCGCTCAAAGTCCAGCGTCGTTTCCCGGTCATGGCCGGGCAGGACCCGCCAGTCGCTCTCCAGCGCCGCCAGACGGCCCAGGGAGGCGAGCATCTTGGGATAGCTGCCGCCGGGGAAGTCGCATCGTCCGCAGGAGCAGCGGAACAGGGTATCCCCGGCAAAGATCACGTGCTCCCGGTCCAACAGCAGACACACGGAGCCCTCGGAGTGGCCCGGTGTCTCCATGACCCGCAGGGACAGCCTGCCCAGGGGCAGCACGTCGCCCTCCTTATAATACCGCTGGTGCTGTTCGTCCACCCGGGTGAACAGCAGCTCGCCGCCCCGCCCGGTCACACTGTCCTTCTCGTGGATGTACACCGGTACGTCCGGGTATCTCTCCAGCAGGGGCCGCACGGCGGAGGTGTGGTCAAAGTGCCCGTGGGTCAGCAGGATGTACTTGAGTGCGCAGCCGCTTTGGCGCACCAGCTGCTCCACCCGGGAGGCATCGTCGCCGGGATCGATCAGGGCACAGACCTTCGCGTCCTCGTCGCACAGCAGGTAGCAGTTGGTCATGATAGGGCCCACTTGCAGTGTTTTGATGGTCATGGCGTCCTCCTTACAGGGTGTCGGTGTCCAGAATGATGGTCAGCGGTCCGTCGTTCAGGCTGTCCACCTGCATATAGGCGCCGAATTCACCCGTCTCGGTGTGAAAGCCCTTGTCCCGGCACAGCTGCACAAACTTTTCGTACAGGGGGATGGCCACCTCCGGCCGCGCCGCCGCCAGAAAGTCCGGCCGCCGGCCCTTCTTGCAGTTGGCGTACAGCGTGAACTGCGACACGATCAGCAGCTCTCCGCCCACATCCGTCAGGCTGCGGTTCATTTTTTCATGTTCGTCCTCAAAGATACGCAGGCCCGTCAGCTTGTCGGCCAGCTTCTCCGCCTGCGCCTCGGTGTCCTCATGGGTCACACCCAGCAGCACCAAAAAGCCCTCGCCGATCTGTCCGATGACCTTGCCGTCCACGGAAACGCTGGCGTGTTTTACACGGGTCAATACAGCACGCATAATTCTATCTCCTTTATACTGTTTGTATTCACATTGGCCTTATCCGGCCGGTCTTGTCACCCGCATGACGCCCGATATCTGCTCCAGCCGCCGCATGACGGTCCGCAGCTGCTCGCTGTCCGGCACGTCGATGTCCAGCGACAGCAGGGCAAAGCCGTCCGGCGTGCTCCGGGCATTCAGCGAGGAGACGTGGGTCTTGGTGCTGGACAGCACCGTGGACACGTCCATGATGATGTTGATGCGGTCCTTGGCGGTGATCTCCAGCGTGGTGCGGTAGCTCTCCTTGGTGTCGCTGCCCCAGGAAACCTTGATCCACCGGCCCGCCTCGCTGGGCTTGCGCCGGGCCGGGTCCGCGTTGGGACAGTCCGCCCGGTGCACGGAGATGCCGTAGCCGCGGGTGATGAAGCCCACGATGTCGTCACCGGGCACGGGGGTGCAGCACTTGGAGAACTTCACCAGACAGTTGGTCAGCCCCTCCACCACGATGCCCTGCTCACTTCTGGTGCGCTGGGGCACGGCGGGGCGCATGATTTGCGGCTGATCCGCCACGGGGACCTCAGCCTGCCGTTCCGTCTGATGCTGGTGGATGATGCGCTGGATGTCCTCCCGCAGCCGGCCGACGACCTTCAGTGCAGAAATGCCGCCGTAGCCGATGGCGGCGTACATATCGTCCAGTGACGTGAAGCACAGCTTCTTCAGCACGCCGGGCAGGTTCTCCTCGTTGGTCAGCTCCTTCAGCGTCACGCCGGTGCGCTTCAGCTCCGACTCAAAGCTCTGCCGCCCGTTGACGATGTTCTCGTCCCGCTTTTCCTTCTTGAACCACTGGCGTATCTTGCTGCGGGCGTTGCTGCTGCGGGCGATCTTCACCCAGTCACGGCTGGGACCGTGGGCGGATTTGCTGGTCATCACTTCCACCACGTCGCCGTTGCGGAGGTGGTAGTCGAACTGCACGATCCGCCCGTTGACCTTGGCGCCCACCATGTGGTTGCCGATGGCGGAGTGTATGGTGTATGCGAAGTCGATGGGCGTGGCGCCCGCCGGCAGGTTGATGACGTCGCCATTGGGGGTGAACACGAACACCTCGTCGGCGAACATGTCCACCTTCAGGGAGTGGATAAAGTCCTCGGCGTCGGCGTCCTCCTGATTTTCCAGCAGGCGGCGCACCCACTCATAGCTGCGCTCGTCCCCGGCGCCCTGGCCGTTCTGCTTGTACTTCCAGTGGGCGGCCACGCCGTACTCCGCCACCTCGTGCATCTCCTTCGTCCGGATCTGTACCTCGAAGGGGATGCCGCTTTCGCCCACCACCGTGGTGTGCAGGCTCTGGTACATATTGGGCTTCGGCGTGCCGATGTAATCCTTGAACCGGCCCAGAATGGGCTTGAACAGGTCGTGGATGATGCCCAGCACGTTGTAGCAGTCCGCCACCGTGTCCACAATGACCCGGAAGGCGAACAGGTCGAACACATCGTCCAGGCTCTTGTTCTGGGTGTACATTTTGCGGTAGATGGAGTAGGGGTGCTTCATCCGGCCGTAGACCGTGGCGTCGATGCCCTCCTCCTTCAGCCGCGTGACGATGCGGTCGTGCACGGCGGACATGAACCCGTCGTACTCCGCGGCCTTTTCGTCCAGCGCCTCGGTGATCTCCCGGTAGCCCACCGGGTCCAGATACTTCAGCGACAGGTCCTCCAGCTCCCATTTCATCTTCTGCATACCCAGTCGGTGTGCGATGGGGGCGTAGATCTCCATAGTCTCAAAGGACTTCTGCTTCTGCTTCTCCGGCGTCTGGTACTCCATAGTCCGCATATTGTGCAGCCGGTCGGAGATCTTGATGAGGATGACCCGGATGTCCTTGGCCATGGCCATGAGCATCTTCCGCAGGTTCTCCATCTGCTCCTCTTCTTTGGAGGTGTAGTGGACCCGCGTCAGTTTGCTGACGCCCTCCACCAGATCCGCCACCGTAGGGGAAAACAGCTTTGCTAGCTCCTCGTGGGTGGCGGTGGTATCCTCGATGGTGTCGTGCAGCAGGGCCGCCACAATAGACTCTGTGTCCAGGTGCAGCTCCTCCGCCACGATCTGTGCCACCGCCAGGGGATGTGTGATAAAGGGCGAGCCGTCCTTACGGTTCTGCCCCGCGTGGTGGGTATCGGCGAATTCATAGGCGGCGCGTATCTGGTCAAAGCCCGCCGCCGGGTTGTAGCCCTTTACCGTCTCCACAAGATGTTCGTATTGCTCCTGAGGTGTCACAGCGCACCGCCTCCCTTCTCGTTATCGTTTTGCAGCGTGTTCATCAGCGGCGACTGATCCAGTGCTACGTGTTGTCCCCGCCGCAGGTGCAGCGTGATGGCGTCGCCGTTCAGCTGCCAGTCCAGCAATCCCCGTTCCCGGAACACCGCGGCGCACATGGCTGCCCGCAGTACCGGTTCCGCGCCGCCCAGCTCCGCCGCCATCAGCCGCAGCAGCGGCAAGCGGTCTGTGGTCAGCCCGTCCTCGGGCACTGTCCGGTCTAAAAACCGCCAGGCGGCGGCGAATTGCTCCCGGGTGGGCAGCGCCCGCCGCGCCTCCCGCAGGGAAACGGCCTTTCCGGCGGCGCACCGGTGGGCCAGTGTCAGCGCCTCCTGCTCCCGCCCGCTGGCGCAGAGGGAGGGCCGGATGTCCACCATCTGCAGCTGTACCGTCCGGCTGCCCCGGAACTCATTGATCTGCAAATAAAATGCCGCGTCCACCCGGTCGCCCGGATGGCACCCGCAGCGCTCGGCCACGGTGGAGAAGAATATGCCGTCGAACTGGGCGCAGCCCTTGCCCAGCCGCAGCTTCAGATGCCGGTTCTGGCCCACGTTCTGGGTCCGCAGCAGCGTGGCGCCCAGCAGGCAGAACAGCGGTCTGGCGTTGCCGCTGCCATAGGGCTCCAGCACGGACAGGGCCTCCAGCTCCTCCAGCGTCACCGCGGCGGGGTGGGCGATGGCCACGTCGATCTCCAGCGCCGACTCCGGCTGCTGTCCGCCGCAGTAGCTGCGGGCATATTCATTCATCCGGTCCCGGAAGGCCGGTATGTTGCTGCGGTCGATGGTAAAGCCCGCCGCCAGCTCATGTCCGCCGAAGCCCAGCAGCAGGTCCTTGCAGTTTTCCAGCGCGGCGAACAGATTAAAGCCGCCCCAGCTGCGGCAGCTGCCTTTGCCGGTGCTGCCGTTCAGATGGATCATAAAGCTGGGCCGGGAGTATTTTTCCGACAGGCGGCTGGCCACGATGCCCACCACGCCCTGGTGCCACCGGCTGCTCTCCAGCACCAGCGCGCTGCGCTGGCGCTCCGGCATCCGGTCGATCATCTCCTCCGCCTGGGTGTAGATATCCTGCTCTACGTTCTGGCGCTCCCGGTTCAGGGCGCACAGCTCCTTAGCCATGGCCTCCGCCGCGGCGGGATCGGTGCACAGCAGCAGCTCCGCCGCCTTGTCCGCCGCGCCCATGCGTCCGGCAGCGTTGATCCGCGGCGCCAGCACGAAGCCGATCTGCACCGAGGAGATCTCCTTCCCGCTCAGACCCGCCTCCCGCAGCAGGGCGTGCAGGCCGATAAAGTCCGAGTGCTCCAGCGTGGCCAGCCCGCGGGAGACGATGGTGCGGTTTTCGCCGGACATCTGCATGACGTCCGCTACCGTGCCGATGGCCGCCAGCGTGCAGTACCGGGCAAAGAGAGGCTCCTCCCGGTCCGGCCCGCCCAGGGCCAGCACCAGCTTCAGCGCCACGCCGCAACCGGCCAGATGCTTGAAGGGATAGCCGCAGTCCGCCCGGTGGGGGTCCACCACGGCCACGGCCCGGGGCAGGACCTCCCGGCACTCGTGGTGGTCGGTGATGACCACGTCCAGCCCCAGTGAGTTGGCGTAGTCCACCTCTTCCACACCGGTGATACCGCAGTCCACCGTTACCAGCAGGCGCACGCCCTGGTCGAAAAGGCCCTTGATGGCGTCACGGCTGAGACCGTAGCCGTCCTCGATGCGCCGGGGAATGTAGTGCACCACGTCGGCGCCCCGGCTCTTGAGATAGTCTACCAGAATACAGGTGGCGGTAATGCCGTCCACATCATAGTCGCCGAACACGGCGATCCTCTCGCCATTCGCGATCGCCTGCTGCACACGCGCCGCGGCCTTGTCCATGTCCCGCATCAGGAAGGGACTGATGGTCAGCTTGTCCTCACGCTCCAGAAAGGCGGCGGCCTGCTCCGGCGTTTCGATGCCGCGCGCGGAGAGCACGGCGGCCACCAGATAGGGATAGCCGGCCGCGCGCAGACATGCCTGCGCCTCCGGCTTTTCCGGCGCGATATGCCACTTGCTGAACCGCACGGCGGTCACCTTCCTTTCTGTATGATAAATGGAACTTTCATCCCATGATAACATTACTAATACTTTATTATATCAACATCGTGCGGAAAGGTAAAGAAAAAATTTCTTTTCCGCACCTGTTCGGAAAAGAAAACAACAGCTTGCAATCCGCGGCCATATGGTCTATGATGGATACAATACAGACAGAATCGAGGAACTGCTCATGCGCCCTGACGGAAAGCGAGTAAAGGACCTGCCCCCCATCGTGGCAGCCATTCCCTACATCATGCCCAAGCGGTACGATGCCTGGAACACCATCACCGAAAACATCGACGAGGAGGGCATCAAGGCCTATATCCGCGAAAAACGGCGCGCTGGGATCCGCATCAACCACATGGCGGTGATCATCGCCGCCTATTACAAGGCCTATCAGACCAACCCCAAGCTCAACTGGTTCGTGGTCAACAGTCATCTCTATGAGCGCAACCATTTCTGCGTCTCCTTTGTCATCCTGAAAAAGCGGGCCGACGGCAGCCCGGATGAGACAACGCTGAAGATCTATCTGGAGCCCAAGGACACTATTTTCACCATCAACCAGAAGATCGCCGATGCCATCGCCGTCAACAGCCAGACGGAGCAGAAGAACAGCACCGACAAGTTCGCCAAGATGATGTTCTCCATCCCCGGCCTGCCCAAGTTCGTGATCTGGCTGGCCTACCATCTGGACAAGCACGGCCTGCTGCCCCGGAAGATCATCGACCTGAGCCCCTTCCACACCAGTATGTTCATCACCAATCTGGCGTCTATCAAGACCAGCTACATCCACCACCACTGCTATGAATTCGGCACCACCAGCGTGTTCGTCTGCATGGGCAAGCCGGTACCTAACTACATGAACGGTGACCTGACCAAGAAGATGATGCCTTTGGGCATCGTTATGGACGAGCGTATCTGCACCGGTTATGAGTACGCCGCCTTCTGTCACGACTTCCGCAGGTGCCTGCGGGACCTGACCTGTCTGGAGATGCCCTTCGACGGCAGCGCCCCGACGGAGATGCCGCAGGCAGAGGAAGCGGCTCCCGCCGAAGCGTGAATACAACAAGCCCCGGAGCGATGCCCCGGGGCTTGTTCTCTGCATATTACCAGTTATCCTCGCCAAAGGGGTCATGGGGGCGAAACTGATCGTCGTCCTCCGGCCGCGGCGGGAAGAAGCCTACGCCCTTGATCTTTTTGATCTCCTGGAAAAAGGCGATGTTGGCCTGCGCCCGGTAGGGAGCTACCCAGATATCCAGAATGCCCAGTGTCAGACTCACCAGAATATTCCATCCGATGAAGCTCAGATCCAGCACGAACAGCTGCCACTTGAAGCCCAGGGTCTGGGCCTTGCTCATGTTGAGGGCCTCCATGACGCCGATCTCCGGGTTTTCGCACAGGTTCAGCATAGCAAAGCGGTAGCGGTAGGCCGCCACGATCCCGGGGACCACCAGCAGCAGCGTCCACAGGGAGATGAAGATGACCTGCACGACATACAGCAGAATGATCTTCCCGGCGAAGGCGAAGCCATCGAACAGGGTGACGAAGGGCATCTCCTCACCCCGACGGATGCCCAGGTGGTACAGGGACGCACCGACGTTGAGCACTACGCCCAGCAGCGTGCACACGATGGTCACAAACCACACCGCAAAAGCGGGGAACGCCCGGTGCAGCGCCAGGAAGCTCAGATCCATATCGAACCGCAGGGAGTAGACATAGGCGAACTCGTCGTCCATCTGCACATAGTCGCTGATGCCGTTGATGACGAACATGATGGCCAGCAGCACCAGCGTAAACAGGTAAGGGCTGACCTGTGCGGTTTTCAGCAGCATCTTGGACTCCCGCTTCAGGGAACCACGGTCAAGTACCATACTAAAATACCATCCTTTCGGAATAGAGTTTGATATCCGGCGGAGGACCGTCTGCCGCAGTGCAGGAAGTTTTTTCCGGCGGTGTCCGTCCCTCTACCGTATAGTGTAGCACAGCTGCCCGAAAAACACAAGAGGCGGTCTTTGCCGGTGAAGTTTCCGACAAAAACCGCAAAAAAACGTGGGAATTTCAACGCGGGGCTGGACAAGAGAAAAGTTTTGTTGTAATATTTAAGACAGTATGCGGTGGCATAGCGCCACCCGGTAGTAAGATGAGGTGAAGACAATGGCACAAGCATTCTTTGGCGGCGTTCATCCCAACGACATGAAGGCCGCAACCAATGAAAAGGCCATCGAAAAGCTGGCGGCGCCGGCTGAGGTGGTCATTCCCATGTCTATGCACATCGGTGCGCCTTGCAAGCCTATTGTAGCGGTAGGCGACAAGGTTAAAATTGGACAGAGGATCGGCGAACCCGGCGGATTTGTTTCCGCCCCCATCCACGCCAGCATCTCCGGCACGGTCAAGGCCGTGGAGCCCCGTCCCTTCTCTATGGGCGGCAAGATGATGTCCGTGGTCATTGAAAACGATTTCCAGGATGAGGTCTCCGAGGAAGTCAAGCCCGTGGCGGATCCCGACAGCCTGACGCCCGAGCAGCTGGTGGAGATCGTCAAGAACGCCGGCATCGTCGGCCAGGGCGGCGCGACATTCCCCACCCATGTGAAGATCTCTTCCGGTCTGGGCAAGGTGGACTATGTGATCATCAATGCCGCGGAGTGCGAGCCGTACATCACCGGCGACCACCGCACCTGTCTGGAGCGTCCGGAGCAGGTCATCAAGGGCGCGACCCTGCTGGCCAAGTGCTTCGGCGTGGATAAGGTGTACATCGGCATCGAGGCCAACAAGCAGAACGCGGCTGACGTCCTGAACGCCAAGATCGCGGAGCTGAACGCCCCCGTGGTGGTGGAGGTCCTGCACACCCGCTATCCCCAGGGCGCTGAGAAGCAGCTGGTCCAGGCCGTCTCCGGCCGTCAGGTGCCCTCCGGCAAGCTGCCTGCCGACGCGGGCTGCTGCATCTTCAACCTGAATACCACCTGCGCCATCTACCGCGCGGTGTATGAGGGTATGCCCGTGGTCAACAAGATCGTCACCGTCTCCGGTTCCGGCGTCATCGAGCCCAAGAACATCGAGTGCCCCATCGGCACCCCCATTACCAAGCTGTTCGACGCCTGCGGCGGCCTGAAGGACGAGACCTACAAGCTCATCATGGGCGGCCCGATGATGGGTCTGGCCCAGTACGACGTGGACGTCACCGTGGGCAAGGGTACCGGCGCCATGCTGGCCTTCGCCGACAAGGAGGAGCAGTACGTCGAGGATCCCCAGTGCATCCGCTGCGGCAAGTGCGTGGGCGTGTGCCCCATCCGTCTGGAGCCCATTTTCATGTACAAGTACCTGATGAAGGGCGACGTGGACACCTGGCAGAACGTGCTGCACGGCATGGACTGCATCGAGTGCGGCGCCTGCACCTACACCTGTCCTGCCCGCCTGCCCCTGACCCATGCGTTCCGTCTGGGCAAGCAGGAGGTCAACAACGCGAGAATGGCCGCCAAGGCCAAGGCGGAGGCCGAGGCAAAGGCCGCTGCCGAAAAGAAGGAGGCGTAAACCATGACTGATTACAAGAATCTCAAGCTGATCGCGTCCTCCTCCCCCCATATCCGCTCCAACGAGGATACCCGTTCCATCATGCTGGACGTGATCATCGCGCTGCTGCCCGCACTGGCCTGGAGCGTGTACTGCTTCGGCTGGAAGGCTCTGCTGCTGACCGCTGTCTCCGTGGTGTCCTGCGTGTTCTTTGAGTGGGCCTACCGCAAGGCCATGAAGAAGTCCTGCATGGTGGGCGACCTGTCCGCCGTGGTCACCGGTATCCTGCTGAGCTTCGTGTGCCCCGTTGACCTGCCCTGGTGGGTCATCATCATCGGCGCGTTCTTCTCCATCGTTGTGGTCAAGCAGCTTTACGGCGGCATCGGCTGCAACTTCCTGAACCCCGCGCTGGCGGGCCGTGCGTTCCTGCTGGCCAGCTATGCCACCTGGATGACCACCTGGGCCATTCCCCAGATCCGTCCCGATGTCACCTCCGCTGCCACCCCCATGACCATCATGAAGGAGGGCACCGAGGAGGCGTTCACCACCCTGATGAGCAACTACTCCATCGGCGATATGTTCCTGGGCAAGGTCGGCGGCTCCCTGGGTGAGGTCTCCGCCCTGTGTCTGCTGGTGGGCGGCGTCTACCTGCTCATCCGCAAGGTCATCTCCTGGCAGATCCCCGTGGCGTACATCGGCACCGTGGCCATCCTGACCCTGATCGCGGCGCCCGCCGGTATCGACAACATGCAGTATATGCTGTACAACGTGTTCGGCGGCGGCCTGATGCTGGGTGCCATCTTTATGGCTACCGACTATGCCACCTCCCCTGTCACTAAGCCCGGCCAGCTGATCTTCGGCCTCGGCTGCGGTCTGCTGACCTGCTTTATCCGCCGCTTCGGCTCCTATCCCGAGGGCGTCTGCTATTCCATCCTGATCATGAACTGCACCACCTGGCTGCTGGATAAGTACATCCGTCCCGTCATCTATGGTGCGCCCAAGAAAGAAAAGAAGGAGGCGGCGAAGTAATGAAGATCTCCGGTAAGTTTATTCTCAAGGTCGCCGGCACCTTGACTGTTATTTCCCTCGTTGTGGCCGCCCTGCTGGGTCTGGTCGACAACGTGACCGCCGACAAGATCGCCGCCATCGATGCGGAGAACACCCGCATCGCCATGAGCGCTGTGGCTCCCGAGGGCAGCGAGTTTGGCGACAAGCTGGACATCACCGACGACATGACCGCGGCGGCTGCCTCTCAGGGCGGCAAGCTGGTGGAGCTGTATCCCATGACCACCGCCGGCGCCGACAACGGCTATGTTATGAAGATCTCCGCCTCCGGCTCCCAGGGCAGCATCGTGATGATGGTGGGCGTGGACGCCGACAAGGCCATCACCGGCATCTCCGTGGTCAGCCACGCCGAGACGTCCGGCATCGGCACCAAGGTCGTGGGCAACGAGCCCAACGCCGCCGGCGAGCCGGTCCTGGATCAGTTCATCGGTGAGAGCGGCGCGGGTTCCCTGGTGGTGGGCAAGAACATCATCGCCGTCTCCGGTGCTACCGTCTCCACCAAGGGCATCAACATGGGCGCCAATGCCGCTCTGGCTGTTGCCGAGCTGCTGGGCTAAGAAAGGAGGAGCTGCATTTATGAATTTCGGTAAGCAACTGAAAGAGGGCCTCATCACACAGAACCCTGTGCTGGTGCAGGTGCTGGGTATGTGCTCCACCATGGCCATCACCACGTCGTTCTTCAACGGCCTGGGCATGGGCGTGTCCGTGCTCATTATCCTGACCCTCTCCAACATCTTTATCTCCCTGCTGCGCAAGATCATTCCCAACGAAGTGCGTATCGCCTGCTACATCGTAGTCATCGCCGGCTTCGTCACCTGCGTGGATCTGCTGCTCAAGGCGTTCGTTCCCGCCCTGTCCAGCTCTCTGGGCGTGTTTATCCCCCTGATCGTCGTGAACTGCATCATCCTCGGCCGTGCAGAGGGCTTCGCCTCCAAGAACGGCGTGGGTGCCTCCGCGGTGGACGGCATCTGCCAGGGCATCGGCTATACTCTCGTGCTGATCGTCATGTGCGTATTCCGTGAGTTCTTCGGCGCCGGCACGTTCGGCGGCGGTCTGCTGGGCGGCGGCGCACTGGGCAGCGCACCCGGCGTTGAGATCTTCCCCGCCGAGTACGGTGTCAGCGTGTTGACGCTGCCCGTGGGCGGCTTCCTGACGCTGGGCTGCCTCATCGCTGTGATGCAGTGGGCTCTGGCCAAGAGCGAAAAGAAAAAGGAGGCCAAGTAAGCTATGAGTGTGACTACCTTGCTCGCCATCTCTCTTGGCGCTATTCTGACCAATAACTTCATCTTCGCCCAGTTCCTGGGCATCTGCCCCTTCCTGGGCGTGTCCAAGAAGATCGACACCGCCGTGGGCATGGGCGCCGCCGTGACCTTCGTCATGGGTCTGGCCTCCGCCGTCTGTTTCGGCGTCAACAAGATCCTCATCGCCTTCGATCTGGGCTTCATGCAGACGGTGGCCTACATTCTGGTCATCGCCGCGCTGGTGCAGTTCGTGGAAATGTTCCTGAAGAAGAACATCCCCACCCTGTACACCGCGCTGGGCGTCTACCTGCCCCTGATCACCACCAACTGCGCCGTGCTGGGCGTCGCTCTGCTGAACACCCAGAATGAGTACAACTTCATTGAGTCCGTGGTCTACGGTATCACCGGCGGTCTGGGCTTCCTGCTGGCCATCTTCCTGTTTGCCGCTATCCGCGAGCAGCTGGAGGTCTCCAGCGAGAACCCCAAGGCCTTCGATGGCTTCCCCATCGCGCTGGTCACCGCCGGCCTGATCGCGTTGGCGTTCATGGGCTTCAGCGGCCTGAAGGTCTGGTAAGGAGGTAGAAGGATATGACTATTGTATATGCGATCGCCGTTCTGGGCGTACTCGCCATTGTGTTCGGTCTGATCCTCGCTGTTGCCGCTAAGGTCTTCGAGGTCGAGGTCGACCCCCGCCTGCCTGAGATCCAGGCATGTCTGGCCGGCGCCAACTGCGGTGGCTGCGGCTATCCCGGCTGCGGCGGCTGCGCCGAGGCGATCCTCGCCGGTAAGGCCCCCGTCACCGCCTGCGCCCCCGCCGGCCCCGAGAACGCGGCGAAGATCGCGGCCATCATGGGCATGGAGGCTCCCTCCGGCGACAAGATGGTGGCGCACGTGCTGTGCAACGGCGGCTGCAACGCCAAGGATAACTTCGAGTACCGCGGTGTGAAGGACTGTCTGGCGGCCACCAAGGTCTGCGGCGGCGATGCCAAGGCCTGCCGCTATGGCTGCTTCGGCTTCGGCTCCTGCGTGGCGGCCTGTAAGTTCGACGCCATCCATGTCATCAACGGCGTTGCCGTGGTGGACAAGGAGAAGTGCACCAACTGCGGTGCCTGCCGCGCTGCCTGCCCGCACCACCTGATCGTGGAGGTGCCCTACAAGCAGAAGGTGTTTGTCAACTGTTCCAACAAGGACAAGGGCCCCGCCGTTACCAAGGTCTGCGCCAACAGCTGCATCGCCTGCGGTATGTGTGAGCGTACCTGTAAGTTCGACGCCATCCACGTTGTGGACAACGTGGCCGTCATCGACTACAGCAAGTGCAAGAACTGCACCATGTGCGCCAAGGCCTGCCCGCGCAACGCCATTGAGCCTATCCCCACGCCCGAGGAGAAGGAGAAGTTCAAGGCCGCGCAGAAGGCCGCTGCCGAGAAGAAGGCCGCCGCTGCCAAGGCTGCTGCCGAGGCCGCTGAGGCTCCCAAGGCGGAGTAACTCCCTGCAATACGCATCCCCCCGGCGTCAGCCGGGGGGATATTTCTTGCAAAAAAGCAGGCACACATAGTGTGCCTGCTTTTTTTGCGTCTGAGCATTATCCCGCCATGATCTCAAATTTGAGCACGCCCTCCGCCGCGGCGGCACGGGTCATCAGATCATCCAGCTCCTCGGACATATCGCCCGTCTCCGCGGAGATGGTCACGCCGGCGCAGCCGTTGGTGGGGATGGTCTGGTTGATGGTCAGGATGTTGGCGCCGGAATTGGCGAAGATGGACAGGTAGTTGGACAGCACGCCGGGGTTGTCCTTCAGCAGGGCATAAAAGGTGATGATATGCCCCGCGTGCATATTCTGGAAGGGCTGTACGGCATCCTTGTATTTATAGAAGGCGCTGCGGCTGATGCCCACCTGGCGGGCAGCGTCGCCCACGGTGGCGGCCTCGCCTACCTGCAGCATCCGTTTGGCCTCGGCTACCCGGAGAAAGACCTCCGGCAGAGCGTCGGCGGCGACTAAGTAAAATTTCTGTTTCTCCATATCGTTCCTCCTCGTGTCCGCCGCTTGCGAACAACTGTATTCACATCATAGCACACCTGCCGGCAGAGCGCAAGAGTCTTTTTTGCGCCGTGACGGAAAAGTTGCGCCGCGCCGCCGTTGTCCCGTTGTGCAGTTTGTCGGGGGCGTGGGCGAAAAGCCCTGGGGGACAGGTGGTTTCACGGTTATTCAACAGCGTGTCGTCCGATAAGCGTGTGCAGCAAATGAATATGCACGCAAGTATACACGCATAAGAGTAAAAGCCGCCTGATTATGTCTATTAACTGTGTTTTTGCAACTTTTTACGAGAATTATCAGGTAACATAACGCTGGTGGAAAAAGGTGTGGAAACTGTGCAAAACCCTATACACAAAGGGCTGCGCCCGGTTGCGGCCGGGTTATTTTTTGTGTAAACCAGTCAATATTTCAGGGGACCTAACATTTCTTGCGGAAGCGGCGGGGAATGGGGCGTGTGAGCGCTTGCAAAACGCCTGCCGATACTATATAATGTATAATGAATTGTGATCGGTATACACCGGAGGATAGATATGGCAAAGAAAGCGACTTATGATAATGAAAGTATCTCCAGTCTGAAAGGGGCGGACCGGGTACGGAAGCGTCCCGGCGTCATCTTTGGCTCCGATGGGTTGGAGGGCTGCGAGCACGCGGTATTCGAGATACTGTCCAACGCCATCGACGAGGCCCGGGGCGGCCACGGCAAGCTCATCACCGTGACCCGGTTCGCCGACCGGTCCATCCAGGTGGAGGACCAGGGCCGGGGCTGCCCGGTGGACTGGAACGAAAAAGAGGGACGCTACAACTGGGAGCTGGTGTTCTGTGAGCTGTACGCCGGCGGCAAGTACGACAACGAGAACAGCGAGAACTACGAGTTCTCTCTGGGCTTGAACGGCCTGGGTTCCTGCGCCACCCAGTACGCCTCCCGCTATATGGACGTGACCGTGTGGCGCGACGGGAAGGAGTACCGGCTGCACTTTGAGCGCGGCGAGATCGCGGGCAAGCTGGAGGTCAGCGAACAGACCGGCAATAGAAAGCGTACAGGCACCACCATCCGCTGGCTGCCGGACCTGGACGTGTTTACCGATATCGATATCCCCGTGGACTACTACCGGGACGTGATGCGGCGGCAGGCGGTGGTCAACGCCGGCGTGACCTTCCGGCTGAAAAACGAGACAGCCGCCGGAAAGTTCGAGACAGAAGAGTTCGTCTACGAGCACGGTATCGAGGATTACATCCGGGAGCTGGCGGGTCTGGATGCCCTGACGGAGCCGGTGTACTGGGAGGCGGAGCGCCGGGGCCGGGATCGGCCGGACAAGCCGGAGTACAAGGTGAAGCTCAGCGTGGCGCTGTGCTTCTCCAACAAGACCGCCCTGTGCGAATACTACCACAACTCCAGCTTCCTGGAACACGGCGGCAGCCCGGAGAAGGCCACCCGCTCGGCCATGGTGTCGGCCATCGACAAATACCTGCGGGACAACAACAAGTACGTCAAGGGCGAGGCCAAGATCACCTTCCCGGACGTGCAGGACTGCCTGATCCTGGTCAGCAGCAGCTTTTCCACCCAGACCAGCTACGAAAACCAGACCAAGAAGGCCATCACCAACAAGTTCATCCAGGAGGCCATGACGGAGTTCCTTCGCAGCCGGCTGGAGATATACTTCATCGAGAACCGTGACGCGGCGGAGAAGATCGCCGCTCAGGTGCTCATCAACAAGCGCAGCCGCGAGACGGCGGAGCGCACCCGCATCAACCAGAAGAAAAAGCTTACCGAGAAGATCGACATTGCCAACCGGGTGCAGAAGTTCGTGGACTGCCGCACCAAGGACGTGGAGCGCCGCGAGATATACATCGTGGAGGGCGACTCCGCCCTGGGCGCCTGCAAGCAGTCCCGCGACGCGGAATTTCAGGGTCTCATGCCCGTCCGCGGCAAGATCCTCAACTGCCTGAAGGCGGACTATCCCCGTATCTTCAAAAGCGACGTCATCACCGACCTGATGAAGGTGCTGGGCTGCGGCGTGGAGGTCAGCGGCAAGGCCGTCAAGGACCTGAACCAGTTTGACCTGAGCAACCTCCGCTGGAGCAAGGTGGTCATCTGCACCGATGGCGACGTGGACGGCTTCCAGATCCGCACGCTGATCCTGACCATGCTCTACCGGCTGTGCCCCACCCTGATCCGGGAGGGCTACGTCTATATCGCCGAGACGCCCCTGTTCGAGATCACCTGCAAAGAGAAGTCCGGCGAAAAGACCTGGTTTGCCTACTCTGAGAAGGAGAAGGCGGATATCCTGAAAAAGCTGGAAGGCAAGAAGGTCAATGTCCAGCGCTCCAAAGGACTGGGCGAGAACGACCCGGAGATGATGTGGATGACCACCATGTCGCCGGAGACGCGGCGGCTCATCCGGGTGCTGCCGGAGGACGCCGAGGAGACGGCCCGGGTATTTGACCTGCTGCTGGGCGATAACCTGTCCGGCAGAAAGGACTATATCGCTGAAAATGGCTATAAGTACCTTGATATGATCGATGTAAGCTGACAAAGGCGTATCTCTTGCGCCAATACTTTGTTGCAGCGGCTTGCCATACACAAAGTATGGCTGCGCCCCTGCGCCTTGTCTTGGCGGAAGATCTGACGCCTTTGCCGGTGCTCCGGACATCTGCTCCGTGCAAAGCTATAAAGAAAAGGCCTGCGGCAGCAGGCTTTAGACAGTGAAAGGACACCGTTCCTATGGCAAAAAAGAAAACCGAGGAAAAAGAAATACGGCACGCGGGCGATCCCAACGTGATGGGCCTGCGGGGCGCTGTGGTGGAACAGCCCATCACCGCCACGCTGGACGAGAACTATATGCCCTACGCCATGTCGGTCATCGTCAGCCGCGCCATCCCGGAGATCGACGGCTTCAAGCCCTCCCACCGAAAGCTGCTGTACACCATGTACAAGATGGGCCTGTTGACCGGCAGCCGCACCAAGAGCGCCAATATCGTGGGCCAGACCATGCGCCTGAACCCCCACGGCGACCAGGCCATCTACGAGACCATGGTCCGCCTGGCCAAGGGCAACGAGTCCCTGCTGCACCCCTTTGTGGACAGCAAGGGCAACTTCGGCAAGGTGTACTCCCGGGACATGGCCTATGCCGCCAGCCGGTACACCGAGGCCAAGCTGGCCCCCATCTGCGCCGAGCTGTTCCGTGATCTGGACTGCGATGCCGTGGACTTTGTGGACAACTACGACAACACCACCAAGGAGCCGGCGCTGCTGCCCACCACCTATCCCAATGTGCTGGTGTCCGCCAACCAGGGCATCGCCGTGGGCATGGCCAGCCAGATCTGCGGCTTTAATCTGGGTGAGGTGTGCGATACCACCATCGCCTATCTGAAAAACCCCGCCCACGACATCACCTCCACGCTGCTGGCACCGGATTTTCCCACCGGCGGCCAGATCATCTGTGACGGCGACGATCTGCGGGCCATTTACAGCACCGGCCGCGGCGGCCTGAAGGTCCGCGCCCGATGGCGGTACGATAAGAAGGAAAACGTCGTCGAGGTGTACGAGATCCCCTACTCCACCACCATCGAGGCCATTCTGGACAAGGTGGCGGAGCTGGTGAAAGCCGGCAAGGTCAAGGAGATCGTCGATATGCGCGACGAGACGGACCTCAGCGGCCTGAAGCTGGCCATCGACCTGAAGCGGGGCGTGGACCCGGACAAGCTTATGGCCAAGCTGTACCGGCTGACGCCTCTGCAGGATACCGTCAGCTGCAACTTCAACATCCTCATCGCCGGTATGCCCCGCGTGCTGGGCGTGGGCGGAATCCTGGAGGAGTGGACCGCCTGGCGCACCGACTGCGTCAAGCGGCGGGTGTACTTTATCCTGAATAAGAAAAAGGAAAAGCTTCACCTTTTGCAGGGCCTGAAGCGCATCCTGCTGGATATCGACCGGGCCATCCGGATCATCCGTGAGACGGAGGAGGAAGCCGAGGTCATCCCCAACCTGATGATCGGCTTCGGCATCGATCAGGTGCAGGCGGAGTACGTGGCGGAGATCAAGCTGCGGAACATCAACAAGGAGTACATTCTCAAGCGGGTGGCGGAGACCAGCGCCCTGCAGGACGAGATCGAGGACCTGGAGGATACTCTGGCCAAGCCGGGCCGCATCCGCAAGATCATCATCAACGAGCTGGAGGACGTGAAGAAGAAGTACGCCATGCCCCGGCGGACGGAGATCGTATACAGTCACGAGATGCCGGAGGAGCCGGACGAGGAGCCGGTGGAGGACTACCCCGTCCACCTGTTCCTGAGCCGGGAGGGCTATTTCAAGAAGATCACGCCCCAGTCCCTGCGGATGTCCGGCGAGCAGAAGTACAAGGAGGGCGACAGCCTGCGGCAGTACTTCGAGGCCGCCAACAGCACGGAGCTGCTGCTGTTCACGGATAAGTGCCAGGTGTACAAGAGCCGTGCCAGTGAGTTCGGCGAGACGAAGGCCTCCGCCCTGGGCGACTACCTGCCCGCCAAGCTGGGCATGGACGCCGGCGAGAATGTGATCTGGCTGTGCCTGCCGGGAGATTACAGCGGCAGCGTGGTGTTTTTCTTTGAGAACGGCCGTGCCGCCCGTGTGGCGCTGAGCGCCTACGCCACGGTGTCCAATCGGCGGAAGCTCACTGGCGCCTACTGCGACAAGTTCCCGTTGGTGTGCGCCGTACACCTGACGGAGGATACGGAGCTGGCGCTGGAGACCAACGAGCCCCGGGCTCTGCTGGTGCACACGGCGCTGCTCTCGCCCAAGACCACCCGTTCTACCCAGGGCGTGCAGGTGATGAACATCAAGCCCAAGTACCGGCTGGAAAAGGTGCTTCCCGCGGTGGAATGCGGCATCGTCAACGGTGCCCGCTACCGGACGCGGACCATCCCCGCGGCGGGTGCGCTCCTGAAGCCGGAGGACAGCGAGGAGAAGCAGCTGGAGCTGCTGTAACGAGACGGAAAGGAGGGCACGGACATGGTAAAGAGATGGTGCGCGGCGCTGCTGTGCGCGCTGCTGACGGTGTCGCTGACCGGCTGCGGCAGCCTGCTGAATCGGGAGTGGTACGAGGTCAAGGACCACAGTCCTACCTATTACGAGGGCGAGGGACGGGACGTGCTGCGGGCGGACACGTATCAGGATCTGGTGAACAATATCCTCATCTTCGTGGGCAACCACGCGGAGGAGGGGACCATCTGGCTCTATTACGCCCAGGAGGGGCTGGATGCCGGCGACGCGGCGGAGAAGGCCTGCCGCGAGGTGGAGAAGGACACGCCCATGGGCTCCTATGCGGTGTCCTATATCCAGTACACCGTGGACGATTCCGCCCGGAATTACAGCGAGATCACCGTGACCATCGGCTATAAGAAGACCGAGCAGCAGCTCATCGACATCGTCCATGCCACCAATGTCTCTGCTCTGCACGATCTGCTGACCGAGGCGGCCCAGGCGGGCAAAACGGAGCTGGTGGTGCAGCTGAGCGCCTTTGAAGGACAGTCCTATCAGGTGCAGCAGACGGTGTACCAGGTGCAGAGCGCCATGGGCGGCAGCGGCTGGATGACGAATTTCTATCCCAACGCCGCCAATGCCGGCGTGGTGGAGATCCTCATGCGGTAGCCCGTGCCGCGACGGCAGCGTTTTTACAAAAAATAAAAATGCAGGGTTGACAAGCAGCGTGTTTTCTGCTACAATCTACCTTGCGTTTGCGGGCGTAGCTCATCTGGTAGAGCGCGACCTTGCCAAGGTCGAGGTAGCGAGTTCGAGCCTCGTCGCCCGCTCCAAAAAGAAACACCACCCGTCAGGATGGTGTTTTCTTTTTGGAATGTCGCGGGCAGGCTTGAACTTGCTGCCTCGACCTGCGCGCAGCGCGTTAAATCAAGAGGTCCGGCAGGGCTCCTGCGAATGGCTCTGCCATTCGTGGGATGCCGGTAGCGAGTCGAGCCTCGTTACGTTTTTTACTTTTGCGGTATGCGGGAGTGCAGACAACAAAGCCTGTGGGCAATCACAAAAAGAAACACCATCCGTCAGGATGGTGTTTTCTTTTTGGAATGCCGCGGGCAGGCTTGAACTCGCTGCCTCGACCTGCGCGCAGCGCGTTAGATCCAGCGCTATGAGAGCTCCCCGTGCGGGGATTATGCCGAGAAAATAGTTATTCCGAAGTAATCGCTGCAAACCCTGTAGTACAAGGCGTTACCAGCAAAAACTTCGGAATAACATAATCGGCATATATAGAACAATAGGATTAGAGCAGACCAGATAACTTCAAAATCATTTCCTCGTTATCAGCCCAAATCTCATCCGGTACGGGCTTGGTTCCGCGGACAGNGGATTATGCCGAGAAAATAGTTATTCCGAAGTAATCGCTGCAAACCCTGTAGTACAAGGCGTTACCAGCAAAAACTTCGGAATAACATAATCGGCATATATAGAACAATAGGATTAGAGCAGACCAGATAACTTCAAAATCATTTCCTCGTTATCAGCCCAAATCTCATCCGGTACGGGCTTGGTTCCGCGGACAGCATCAGCTTTCTGAATTGCGGCACGTTTCATCTCGGTATCCGCATAAGCATAGATCATTGTTGTCTCAACCTGTGCATGGCCAAGATATTGGGAAAGAAGTACCATGGGCATCCCGGATTGGTATAAGTGCATCGCCCGTGTGTGCCGCATCATGTGCGGATGGATATGTTCAGGAACTTCCTGACAAACCGCCTTTGCCATGCTCCCATACTTCGCAAAGAATGCTGCTACCGTATCAGGAGACATCTTTTGCTGCCTCCCATGGATCACGGTATAGAACAACGGTGCCTCACTGTAGTCATCCTTGTTGGGATGGAATTTGTTCAGATACTGTTTGCAGTGTTGGACTGTTCTGTTCAGCAACGGCACTGTACGGGTTTTTCGTCCCTTACCATGCAAGTACGCAATTGGATGTTTTGCGTCAAGACGCAGGTCACAGACCTTCATATCGAGAAGCTCACTGCATCGGGCAGCGGTATCATACATGAGGATCATGAATACAAGATTCCGCTGGTCTTTCTGCCTGGAAGGATTGGGCTGTTGAAGCAGCGCGGTCAACGCCGGTTCGGTCAGGAATTCAACGATTCGCCCGTGAGCCTCCTTGGAGGGAATATTGCAGGCAGAAAGATACAATGACGTCTGCGTACAATCGATTTGTCCAGCGAAGTCCAGGAAAGACCGCAATGCCATTAAACGCTGGTTGCGGGTAGAGACACTACATCCCCGCGCCTTTTCCAGCCAGGTTAGGAAGTTAAGAATGACGTCCCGGTCAACACGAGAGAAGGTCAGCTCAGCAGCTCCAATCCCTATCTCATCCCTCATATAAGCCACGAAAATATTGAGTGTCTGTCTGTAGGAGAGAATCGTATTTTTACTAAGGCAGCGCTGCTTGGGCAGATAGTCCAGCAGAAAACGCCGGATTGCATCAAAGAAATCACTCATCGTTTCCTACCTCCGGCAAGAATGCCTCGGCAGAAGAAAACGTGAACCCGGACATTTCCTCCAACAAGCCAGGAACTAAATGAATGTAGTAATAGGTGTCCGAGAGTTGCGCATGGCCCATGTACGCACTCAGATAGGGAATCATAACGTTCAGATCTTTGCCCTCGTTCATCCAGTGGTACAGCCTGTGGGTGGCAAAAGTGTGGCGAAAATCATAAAGGCGTGGGGAACGACGCCCAGTTCTGTCAATATCGGCTTTCCTCAAAGTCTGACGAAAGATCTTTTCCAATCCGCGTTTCCCATAATAGCCGCCCTCAGTGTTGGGAAAGAAGGGCTCACGACCCGACATAACAGCGGAGACAACAGCATTACAATTCGAGAGCATTTCCACCACATCATCTGCCATCATGACTATACGGCTTCTGTGCTGCTTGCTCTCCATAATATTCAGCCGCCCTTTGTCCAGATCTACGTCTCTAACGCGCAACCGCCTGACCTCTGCCGGACGCAAGCCGCAGCAATACAGCAGTTTCACCATGGCAGGAATCACAAAATGCCGTACAGGAAAGCCCCTACGCGGTTTTAAGGCGTCAAGAACATTCCAAATAGCCTGAATTTCTGCCTCGGTGTAGATGTACGGCGCATACGGCGCATCTTTTCGGGCAATATCTGGCGGCAGAATGTAAGCAGCTTCGCCGTTGCGGTTTAAGTATCTGGCAAACTCACGCACCGGCATCATACGGTTGCGGAAGGTATTGTTGCCTTCGGTATCCTTTTTCGTGGCCCAAGCTAAGCAAAGCTCCTTGGTCAGTGTATTTTCTTCCGGGAAATGCGTCAGGCAAAAGCGGTCAAAGTCTCGCAGGAGACGGGAGGACTCCAGATAACCAAACCCCAGAGCGTTTTTCTGAGCAATGAAATCCTCGATCTGAGATGCAAAACAACTCTTAAAGGTGTACATCATTTTAGTTCCCTACCTCCTTTCCATGAGAGAGCAGGGGCAATGCACATCGCTTCAGTCCCTGTTCGTCAATGGACAGGTACGGCTTTGCTGAATCAATATGAGTTTGGCCCAGCATCTGTTGGATCAACTCAATTGGCACTTCGTTCTGGAGCAGATTTGTAGCGAAGGTGCGCCGGAAACTGTGAAATCCGCGATACCCGGAATGAATTCCTGCGCCCTTCATGTATTTGGAGACAATTGCACTTCCGGTTCGACTTTTCAAAGCACGGACAGCGCCGACGTGACAGAGGAAAATTTGCGGTAGTGAACTCTTGGGGCGCCCGTTTAACAAGTAATCTGCTATAGCGTTGCCTGTTTCCGGTTCAAGAGGAATTACGATTGGTTGTCCTGTTTTGTGCTGAACAACACGAATTTCCCTCGTTCTCCAATTGATGCAGTCAAATGTGAGCCGTATGATGTCGCAAGACCGCAAGCCGCTTTGCACTGCCAAAACCATCATAGCGTAGTCTCTTTTCCCGACCGCAGATGTGATATCTGGCTGAGAAAGTAGACGTTCCAATTCATCATCGGAAAATCCTTCACGAAAGTTCTTCCGAGGGCAAACAAATTCCGGGAGTGTTTTGCAAAAATTATCCGCAGTGATCTCGGCCTCATATAAAAATTGTAGAAAGGTCCGAATGCCAAAAAGAGCAGATCTCATTCCACCAGTGTATCGTCCAAGCATTCTTGTAACGCATGTGGCAATATCCATCATTGCGACAGTTTCAATGGAGACTATTCCATGGTCCTCTAATTCAAGCAAAAATACACGAGCCACACTTGTAACTGTGCTAACGGAACTTTCAGCCCAGTTGCTCTGCGTTGTGACATGCGCACTGAATTTATCCAGAATCGCTTTGTGCTGAGGAATAACTTCGCGCCGTCCCCAATTAGGAATCCTTTCCAGCGTGATTTTCCCTGTCAGGCGGAACTCCTGGAGCATCGCCGCCGCTTTGCGCAAATTCTGATAAGCAGTTCTGCCAACCTCCCCTTGCTCATATTGCAGTCTTCGCTCCTCTGTAAGCTGGGATATAAGTTTGTCTGAGTAACTTTCTGTACCAGAATCATAGTGCTTTTTCAAAATGACGGCTAATCCCTCTTCCGTGTAATGGCGAACCGTACTTTCCGAAAGGCCAAGTTGTTCCATACGCTTGTTGACCATCCAGACAAGCACATAAATATTTTCCGATTCGGCAAACTGTTTCGCCGTCGGTGCGTCGTGTTGGATGATTTGCTTTGGACGATTCCATACAGGGTCCCATGGCTGAAGGTCAGGCAAATCAATAGAATCCGTCGCTGAACATTGTTTCAGAAGCTCACAACTCCTGCGAACAAGTCCCCATTTCCATTGTGAGATATCTCCTTGGTCCAAAAGCGCGCGTTGCTCCAGCAAAAAATTATCGAGCATTTCTGCTGTAGCATATAGTATGCCTTTTGTGTGAAAATGTCGAAGTATGCTGCCAAAACCCGTATGAGTATAGTCGTATATGCTTCCATCACTCATCCCCGCATTGGTTAACAACTCCAGGGCACGCTGTGCAGTTGCGTCTAATTCAATCAGTTTCATAGGCCCTCCTTATATTTTGTGGTGTCAGACGGTTGTCTGCATGTCCACATTATATAAAATGAGGCCCGCTTTGTTATTCCGAAGTTTTTGCGGAGAATCCTTGTTTTACAAGACTCTATGCAATGACTTCGGAATAACTATTTTCTCGGCATAATC